>DATMMY010000395.1:0-7556 GCA_035569515.1 Candidatus Solibacter sp.
AGTAATAGACGTTCGGCTGGTTCTCAATGCCGCTGACGGCAACGGTGCGTCCACCACGAAATGGGCCGATCATCCGCCAGCGCAGTCCGCTGTAGAGGCTGGGATCAAGCTGCTGTCCAACAATCGAGTGAGGCAAGAGCACGGACAGGCAAAAGACGACAAAAAAAGTGGCACGAGCTGGCCGTGAGAATTGGATGAACATAAGAGAGCATTCTATAAGCACGCAGCGACGTAGCCAAAAAACAAAGGCGGGTGTTTGCCGCCCGTTCGCTGCCGCTCAGGGTAAACTCCGGACGCCAAGGACGCAAAGGAAAAACCAGCGTGGCCGCTGATTTCGCTGATGAGCGCGAGATGAAGAAAGAACTCACAGGAATTGAGGGTTATGAAACAGTCATGAGATTTTCATGGACAGATCATCATCTCAAATTTATGCCGCTTTAGCCCCCGGCTTAATTCGTGGATTCACTCCGCGCCCTCTGCTCTTGCTCCGCGACCGGAGTTTACCCTGAGCGGCAGCGAACGGGCATTGAGGTTTTGCTTTTGCCTTCCTCTGTGTTCCTTTGTGTCCGGAGCTTGCACTGAGCGGAGCGAATGTGTGGTTAAAAGGTGTTCCATGTAGGTGTAGCTTTCTGCGCAAACGGCGCGGCCAAATTAAAATTCACTAATTAATCATTTGCAAAAATCGAAATTTAAATTTCGAGTTTCATCTTGCTCGTGGATTGTGCCTATAATCAACAACCAAATTTCCGTTCCGGAAATGCAGGAGAATTTCAGTGATTTTTAGCCGTCGGATAGCGGTTTTCGTAGCGGTTCTGTTTCTTGCACACGGAATGCAGGCTGGCGAGGGAGCCTTTAACGTCGGAATGATTCCTGATGCTGGGGCCACGCAGGTCTCCATACAAGAGAAGGCCCCCCTGAAAGCGTACCTTGCAAAAGCGATGGGACGGGAGGTCAACCTGGTGATTCCCACCAGCTACAATGCCACGATTGAAGCGTTGGGCAACGGGTCGCTCGATTTTGCCTATCTGGGAGGCCTTTCGTACTTAAAGGCGCATAAGCAGTACGACGTGATTCCCCTGGTCCAACGCTCGGTTGATCTGCAGTTCCACTCGGTTTTTCTTACCGGCGCCAACTCTCCGGTCCATTCGTTGAAGGACTTGAAAGGCACGAAATTTGCCTATGGTGACATTAACTCCACCTCCGGCCACCTGATTCCTTATATGGAGATGCGGCAGGCCGGAATTGACCCTGATACGGATCTTCAATTTCGCTATTCCGGCAGCCATCCAGCCACGGCAAAAGCCGTGGAGTCGGGAGCCGTGGACGCGGGGGCCCTGGATGAGAGCGTCTATAACTCCATGATCGCGGACGGCAAGCTTGACAAGGCCAAGGTGCGCGTCCTTCACACCTCGAAACCCTTTGTTGATTATGTCTGGGTGGCCCGCAAGGACTTGCCGGCCGCGGAGCGCGAGCGCTTTATCCAGGCCTTCACTTCGCTGAAGGAAGAAAAAGACAGTCAGATCCTGCAGATTCTTCGCGGGAAAGATTTTGTCCGCGCGAACAATGAAGAGTACTCGGTTTTGCGGCTAATAGCCCAGCAACTCAAGATGTTGTAAATAATTTGGCCTGGCACTGTAAGAATTTTTTGCCAGTTGATTTACACAGGTTCCCCATGATGTTAGAGGTCCATGATTTGGTGGTAGCCCAGCCTCAAGGATCTGCCGCCGTGCTGAATGGGATTTCCCTCAAGGTCAAGCGAGGGGAAAAGGTCGCAATTCTCGGTCCCAGTGGAGCAGGCAAGACCACTCTTTTCCGGGCCATTAGCGGGTTCCTCCCGATTCGCTCAGGAACCATCACCGTAGATGGAACCGGGGTGAATGGTCTCCGAGGTAAACACCTGCGGGCCTTGCGGCGGCGCATCGGCATGATTTCTCAGTGCCACGATATGGTTGATCGTTTGAAGGTTTACCAGAATGTGATGGCTGGGGCCCTGGGCCGGTGGTCAACCTCGCACGCCCTGCGCTTTCTGGTCTTTCCGCTCAAGTCCGAACTGGCGGAAGCTGGACGGGCGCTGGAGAAAGTTGGTCTGGCGCACAAGCTGCGCTCCCGGACTTCAGCCCTTTCCGGAGGCGAGCACCAGCGGGTTGCCATTGCCCGTGCCTTGATCCAGCAGCCTTTGATCTTGCTGGCGGATGAGCCCATTGCCTCCCTCGATCCCGTTCTGAGCCGCCAGATTCTGGATCTGCTGTGCGGCCTGGCCCATGAAACCGGCTTTACTCTGATGTGCTCTCTGCATCAGCCGGAGTTCGCGTATGAGTACTTTGACCGCGTCATCAAGATCACGGAAGGAAATATTGAATCTCCCGCTGTTCCGCCGTCCCAGTCCCTCGTCCGGGGCCTGGAAGTAGGCGCCTGATGCATGTTCTGGAGAGTTTTTTTTCGGCCCTCCGGCTTTTTTTCCCGCCCGATCTTTCTCTTTCCTATTTGCGGGACATGCGTACCCCTCTTTACGAAACCCTGGAGATCGCGGCCGGCGCCATGACGGTGGCCATCTTTGTGGGATTGGTGCTGGGGCTGTTCATCGGCGCGCGGCTGCCGGGCGCGCGTGCCCTGTACGCTTTGCTCACCTCGTTTCGCGCCATTCCTGATCTGACGCTGGCAATCCTCTGCGTGATTGCAGTCGGACTGGGACCAGGCGCGGGACTCCTGGCTTTGGCGCTCTATTACACCGCTGCCATCGGCAAGATCTTTGCTGACCTCTTTGCTTCCGCCGATCGGGCGCCGGTTGAGATCCTGCAGGCGACAGGGGCCAACCGGCTCATGGTGGCCTTGTATGGGCTCTTGCCGTTGCGGAGCGCGGATCTGCTCACTTCAGGGGCCTACGAATTTGAAAGCGCGGTCCGCGCCTCTGTTGTGGTGGGCGCTGTAGGCGCCGGCGGACTTGGGACTGAACTGGTAGCAACCCTCAATGAAACCGACTATCACCGTTCTGCGACTCTGATTCTGATGCTGATGATGTTGATTGGCATGGTAGGCGGGCTGGGATGGCTGGTGCGCCGCCAGCCGAAATTGCTGTTGCCGTTGGTGGTATTTGGCGTGGCCGCCACTCTTGCAAACCTTCCCCACATGATTAAACTGCGCCATGCCATCACCCAATTTGCCGCCATGTGGCCCCCTGATCTGGAGCGAAAAGAGTTTCGTGAGCTTCCCAAACTTGTTGGAGAGACTCTGACCATGGCCTTTGGCGGTACGGCGCTGGCCATGCTTTGTGCGCTTCCGCTGGGAGTGGCGGCGGCCCGGAACATTTCTCCCGCGTTTGTGAGCTTCCCGGTCCGTCGCTTTCTGGAAGGACTCCGCTCCGTTCCGGAAGTGGTGTGGGGGCTGGTCCTGTTTGGTGTTGCCGGACTGGGGCCCTCCATAGGTCTTCTGGCCCTGGGGCTTCATAGCACCGGCGCCCTAGGCAAGCTGTATGCGGAATCGATTGAGAATGTGCCAACGGCGCCGGTCATGGCCATGGCGGCCACTGGCGCATCCAGAATTTCTGTTACCAGCTTTGCTCTTTTGCCCCTGGCCTTTGCTCCAGTGGCGGTCCAAAGCCTGTTTCGCCTGGAGTGGAACATGCGCGCCGCCACCGTGGTGGGAATGATCGGGGCTGGAGGAATCGGCGGCGCCCTCTATAACGCCCAGCAGCAGATGTTTTATCCCAAAATGGTGGCATACATCATCATTACCTGGGCAATGATCATGATTGCAGACCGGGTCAGTGCACGCCTGCGCAGCCGTTGGGGCATCGTGGAGATCGACTCATGACGGGTATCAACTCTTCAACTCGTCCGGTCGTGGTGATTACCCATAAAATTCATGCGCAGGTAAAAGAATTTCTCAGCGCAGAGTGCCGCGTCACCACCAATGACTCGCTGGAAAGCTGGACCCCGGAACAGTTGTTGGAGCGGTCGCGAGAAGCCGACGCACTCATGGTATTCATGCCCGATAGAGTGGATGACCGTTTTCTCGCGCAGTGTCCCAACTTGAAAATTGTTGCGGCCGCGCTCAAGGGCTATGACAACTTTGATGTTGAGGCGTGCACCCGTCGTGACGTTTGGTTCACGATTGTTCCGGATTTGCTCACTCTGCCCACGGCGGAGCTTGCGCTGGGTTTGATGCTTGGTATTACCCGCAACATTCTGCCTGGAGATCGATTGATTCGCTCTGGAAATTTTCAAGGCTGGCGGCCAGTCTTGTATGGAGGCGGCCTCCGTGGGAGGGCGGTTGGTATCGTCGGGATGGGCAAGGTGGGCCAGGCGCTGGCGCAGCTACTTGCCGGATTTGAGGCGACAATTTTTTATTCTGACCTGACCGGGCTGTCATCGGAAGCAGAAGCCAGGCTCAAGGTTTCCCGGCTCGAGTTGGAGGCGTTGTTGACCGCCAGCGATATCGTGGTCGTGCTCCTCCCTCTGCAAACAGACACCGTGCATCTGATTGACGCCGCCGCGCTGCAGCGGTTGAAGCCAACCGCATGTCTTGTGAATGTTGGCCGGGGCTTCGTTGTAGACGAAGAGGCGGTGGCCGATGCTTTGGCGTCATGCCGTCTAGCCGGATACGCAGCCGATGTTTTTGAGATGGAAGACTGGGCCCGTCCCAACCACCCGCAAACCATCTCGCCCAGACTGCTGGCTGAATCCGGCAAAACCCTTTTTACTCCGCACCTTGGTTCAGCAGTAGGCAGCGTCCGCCTGGAGATTGAATTGGCAGCAGCCAGAAACATTCTTCAGGCACTCCATGGCCAGCATCCTGAAGACGCAATCAACCGGCCCGTGAGACTTACGGGAACACGGGCGTAGCCTCGGAGTCAGGCATTTGTTGTAATTACCATTACTAGCCAGAGCTCTTCGGTTTCCCCATCAGAGCCTCGGAACAAAGAAGTAGGTTAGAGCGGTCACGTGTACCTTGAGTGCAGCGGAGCAGTTCCTTCGCTGCCGCTCAGGATGACACTGATTCTCCCTCCCTACGCAATTATTTCCACCATAGGTTCGCTCCTAGCCGCGCTGTATGCACCAACCCTGAAACAGAGGCGGCACACATTGGTGGCTGGTGGGGGATGGTTGTAGTAGATTACGGGAAGATGGCCATCTCAGAGTTCCAAGGCTCCATCTTCGTGCTTGCCCTCTACGACGTCTGCGATGAGATCAGTCTTTCAGAGCTGCGTCCTCTCATCGGCGGGACGCGACCTGCTCGCGCGTTCAAGCACATGACTCCGGAATATGTGCGGTTTGAGCGGCCACCGGTGATCGAGTCTCTTGAGCCGGTCACGCTCGACAAGGGAGAGCGCTTTGACGTCACCATGCAATACTACGATTATGGCGTCGTCAGCGTGCTGCTCCGGCGCCTATATTCAGGCACCTGGGAAGACTTGCAGCAACTGGCCGGCCGCTGGACCTCCAGCACTTTCTTTGATGAGCTTACGCTCCGGCTGGTGCGGCAGCGCCTTGCCCATGTGAGGGCCGCACTGCGCAAGCCTTATGAGAATTGGCTCAGCGAAGACTATTACATCTTTCATCTTTGCGCCCCGGAAGGTGGCCAGGCCTCCGACCTGATCCGCGAAAATGGCCGGGAGATCAGCCAGATCGTGAGCGGTGAAGCCGTTCCGCTTTCTGACGCCGAGCGTCGCGAGGCGCTTCAGGCCAGCATGTCCTACTATCCCAACGATCTGGTGGCGGTCGGCTGGAATGCAGCTTTTGTTTATGACACGGAGGCCGGCGCGGAGAGTACGATCCGCCTTCTCGAATACGCGAATTCGCAGTTGCTGCAGTTCCGCCATTATGACGAGTTGCTCACCCGCGAGTTGACCGATGCCTACCGCTTTCTTCAAAGCCGAGGCGGCCAGTTGGCAGGGTGGCGCATGAGACCTGCCGCAGCCCGCCTGCGCACCGTCTCCCTGGAGGTGATCCAGCTTACCGAGCACACCACCAACGCTTTGAAGTTTGTCGGCGATATGTTTTCCGCGCGCCTGTACAAGCTTTGCGCCACCAAGATCGGCGTGGCCGAGTACCTGGCTCTGGTCCACGAAAAACTGCGGACCGCGGATGAACTCTATGACTTCATGATTGAACAGTTCCACCAGTCACGGGGATTTTTGCTGGAAGCGCTGGTGGTCATCATCCTGGTAATAGAGCTGGTGTTTCTGTTTCGCGGGAAGTGAGACTCGCAGGTCTTCATCGCAATAGACATGCAGCCGAGTCACAATCAAAAACCACATTTACCGCGGAGGCGCGGAGACGCGGAGAAGATCCAAGTCAAAATCTTGCCCACACATTCGCCAGGTTCAGTGCAGGCTCCGGCTACGTAGGACACAGAGAAAGGCAAAATCAAAACCTCAACGCAGAGGTCGCGGAGCAACAGGAGAGGGCGCAGAGGGACTCCATGAAATAAGCAGGCGGCCTAAAAGTGGCATAAAAAGTTGCGAGAAGGAACAAGATTTCGAAGTGCATCCTAGTATGGAGAACACACTGAGAAAGCAGGGTTACCCTCGCCTTAGATAGGCGAGAAAAAGAACTTCACAGAAGTTCGCTGGTGTTTTCCTTTTGCAGCGAATAGATTATCCGCTGGAGGTAACGATATGAAACTCTTTGCATCGATTGCGAGCTTTGTCTTATTGGCGTGCTTGATCGCGCCGTCTGCAACTTCCGACCGCAAACACATTGTTCTTCAGAGGGAAGCAGCCAAGACTGCGCCTTTCAGTGAAGCGGTGCTGGTGGGAAACACTCTCTATCTGGCTGGACACATCGGAATTGATCCAAAGACCGGCAAACCGGGCGCAACAGCTGAAGAGGAGGCGCGCCTGGTGATGGAATCGCTGAAGCGAACGGTGGAGGCGTCAGGCCTGACGATGGATGACATCGTCTCCGTACAGGTCTTCTGCTCGGACGTGAGCGTGTACGATTCGTTTAACGCCGTCTACCGCAGCTACTTCAAAGGGGACTATCCGGCCCGCGCGTTTATTGGCTCCGGCAAACTGCTTTTCGGCGCGCGGTTTGAAGTGCAGGGAATTGCCGTGAAGAAGTAAGCTTCTTGCCTGCTCCGGCCCAGCATGACCGCCTGCGTGTGATTATGGTTCGCACGCGCAATCCTCTTAACATCGGCGCGGCCGCCCGCGCCATGAGCAATTTTGGCTTTCTTCACCTGCGCGTGGTCAATCCCTACGAGCCGGCCTTTCGCGAGGCCCGCTCCGCCGTGGGCGCTGCAACACTGCTGGCCAACGCCGAACAATACACCAGCGTGGCCGATGCCGTGGCCGATTGCTCGCTGGTCGTGGGAACCACCGCCCTTGGCCGCCGCGAATTGCAGCACGCGCTCCGGCCGTTGCAATCCGGCGCGGGACTGATCAACAGGCAGCTTCGCTCAGGCCGCGTGGCGCTGCTGTTTGGATCAGAGAAGACCGGACTTTCGAACCAGGACTTCAGCCACTGCCATTGGCTGATGCGCATTCCCACCCGCGAAGAGCACAGCTCAATGAACCTGGGACAGGCGGTAGCGGTCTGCCTCTATGAACTGGCTCG
>DATMMY010000396.1:0-3390 GCA_035569515.1 Candidatus Solibacter sp.
GGCGGAATGTTGACAGACGCGCAGATCGATGTGATCACCAAAGAAATCCGCTCGCGTTGGAGTAAGCGGGGAGCTCTGGACACAGCTACCGCGCCTTCTTATGCGCCTAGATCGGCAGGGGACGTCCAGCGAGGCGAAGCCGCCTATAAGACTTATTGCGAATCCTGCCACGGTTCCAGCGGTAAGGGCGGACACAAAGGCAGCCCTGTTACGGATGATTCGTTTCTTGCGCTTGTTAGCGATCAGGGGCTGCGGACGATCGTCATTACAGGGCGTCCTGAATTGGGAGCGCCGGACTGGCGCGGAAACGTACCGGGCAAGCCCATGTCCGATCAGGAAGTCACCGACGTAGTTGCCTGGCTCGCATCGCGGCGCGCTCAGCACCCGGGCCAGCCTTATTCCGTTTCGAATTACACACAGCGCTAGGAGCCTGATGATGTCGAATGAAAATACGCTCTCCCGCCGCGGGCTTTTCATGAAGATGGGAATTCTCTTCAACGGCGTGGTGGCGACCGCGCTGGCCGTGCCAGTCGTGCGCTTTCTTTTGTCCTCGATCACTCGCGGGCGCGACAACGCCTGCCTTTCCTGGGTGCCTCTCGGATCCGTCAGCGAGTTTCCAGAAGGCGAAACGCGGCTGGCCACGTTTCGGAATCCCTACGTGACGCCGACCGACGGGAAGACGGTCGACACGGCGTGCTGGGTGCGCCGCGTCGCAGGCGATGAATTCCAGGTTTTTGCGGTGAACTGTGCGCATCTGGGCTGCCCGGTCCGCTGGTTTCCGCAATCAGGTTTGTTCATGTGTCCGTGCCATGGCGGTGCTTATTATCGCGACGGCTCGCGCGCGTCGGGCCCACCGGAACGAGGCCTCTTCGAATATCCGCACAAGGTTGAAAACGGCTTTGTCACTATCCAAGCCGGTGAGCTACCCACGCCCGGGCAGAGTGCGGCTCTCGTTGGGAAGAAATTGCCATGCGCGTGATCTCGCAGATTGGAGACTGGTTCGATCGGCGCTTGCAGCTCGCGGCCCCCATTCGCGAAGCCGCCGAACATCCGGTACCTCGAAATACGGCGAGCTGGTGGTACGTCTTTGGGAGTGCAGCGCTCACTGTATTTCTCTTGCAGCTCGTGACAGGAATTCTTCTGGCACTGATCTACGTCCCATCGGCCAGTGAGGCGTGGAGCAGCCTGCAAGCTTTGAACCACGATGTGACGCTCGGGTGGTTCATCCGGGCGCTGCACGGATGGGGATCGAACTTCATGGTAGCGATCGTCCTCATTCACATGGTTCAGGTGTTTCTCTTTGGGGCTTACAAGTTTCCTCGGGAGCTCACCTGGATTGTCGGTGTTTTTCTACTGTTGATGACCCTCGGCATGGCCTTCAGTGGGCAAGTGCTGCGCTTCGACCAGGACGCCTATTGGGGGCTTGGTATTGGAGCATCAATCGCCAGCCGAGTCCCTATTGCTGGCCCCGCGATCGTGAAGGTAATGCTCGGTGGACCGATCATTGCTGGTGCGACACTTTCGCGATTCTTCGCGCTGCATGTATTCGTGATTCCGGGGATGCTGATCGGTTTCGTGTGCCTTCACCTTCTGATGGTTCTAAAACTAGGGATCAACGAGTGGCCAATGCCAGGCCGCCTGGTGAAGCGCGCCACCTACGTCACCGAATATCACGAACTCACGAAGAGAAATGGCGCACCATTCGTTCCTTACGCGATCTGGAAGGACTTGTTCTTTGCTGCTTTCATCTTGTTAGCCGTCGCGGCATGTGCTCTGTACTTTGGTCCGTTCGGACCAACCGGCAGGCCGGACCCTACGATTATTCAAACCGTGCCGAAGCCCGATTACTTTTTTCTGTGGCTCTATGCCTTGCTGTCGTTGCTTCCCCCTTCTCTGGAGACTCCAGCCCTACTCGTCGGTCCAGTCTTGATGATCATCGGCTTGTTACTCCTGCCTTTTCTTTCTGGCGAAGGAGAAAAGAGCTGGCGGCGACGCCCAATCGCCGTTTTGACCGTCCTGCTCATCGCGATAATGCTAGGAACGTTTACGCATCTCGCTGGATTTACTCCCTGGAGTCCTCATATGAACGCCTGGAGCGGTGATCCGGTGCCCGAAAAGTTTCTGCATAGCGCCACCGCGCTTCAGCGGCAGGGGGCTCTCGTCTTTCAAGCCAAGCAATGCCGTAATTGCCATTCGCTCGGTGAACTCGGCGGACAAAGGGGTCCGGCGCTCGACAGCGTTGCCGTGCGGCTCACGCAAGACCAACTCATCCGCCAAGTGATTCAAGGAGGCGGCAACATGCCTGCTTACGGAAAGAACTTGAGTCCAGCAGAAACCACGGCGCTTGTCGCGTTTCTCGAGACCTTACATCCCGAAGGCCAGGCTTCTGCCCGCGAAGCTGCCCGAGATATCGTGCTAGGGGAAAGCGGTACGCGGCCCTAGGAAGATTTCATGTCGCCCATACACCACACCGACATGGGATTGTCGTCGTCTTCGAGTGCGACCATCCTCGTTGCTCTTGTTCTTTTGTCCCTTTTGTATGTGCGCAGATGGCGTCGGGCACAAAGGACTTCTGCAATCGCCGTTCCCGGCTGGCGATTGGCGAGTTTTCTTTTTGGAAGGCGGCAGTATTTACGGTTTCGGCCCGTTTAGTCCCGTCGGGGCGTCCTTGTGTCCGGGCAAGACTGTGGCCGATATCCAGACACAGGGCTCTGTTCAGGACCGGCTAAATAATTCTTCAACGCGACTGCTTTTTGTTCCGCACCGGCGGTCGGCGATGGGACTGGGTTCGGCACTCGCGGCCGCGGAATCATCTATGGTCCCGGCCAACACAACATGGATATGTCCATTTTTAAGGATACGCGTGTGGGAGGCCTGAGCGAGTCGGGCACGATTCAGTTCCGCACGGAATTCTTCAATACTTTCAACACGCCGCAGTTTGCGAGCCAGAAGACCACACGGTTCTCTACAACCATCACTCAGATCGGTCAGATCGGTGCGCCGAGCTTCGGTCAAGTCACCGCTACTACCGTATCGCCACGCTTGATCCAGTTCGGGCTCAAGTACACGTTTTAGTGGTGGGTGGACTCAACAAGTGATATAGGTTCTTGGGGGGAGCGAATGCGCAAACTGTTTTTTGCGATGGTTTTGCTGGGCCTCTGCTACATGGCGGTGCGCGCCCAGGAGAAAGCCTCTTTTTCACCAGTCACGAAAAACTTTATCAGCGTGGACTTGCCGGTGGTGGTCCTGGAGCATGTACGCGTGATTGATGGCACGGGAGCGGCGGCCGTTACCGATCAAACCGTCGTAATTGAAAAAGGCATGATTCGGGAAATCGGAAAAAGTGCCAGCGTCTCTATTCCGGCGGGAGCACGGGTAATGGATTTGACC
>DATMMY010000397.1:0-11635 GCA_035569515.1 Candidatus Solibacter sp.
TTCATCCACCATGCCCTTAAGATTGAACAACGATTCCGGTATGGGAACGCGCACCGCGATGCCATCGGCGATGGTGGAAGTGGATTCCGTGGCATGCACCTCGCCTCTCTGCAAGGAGATCGCCATGGCCGGAGCGCCCGCCGCGCAAACGCCAATGACGCGGGTAGCGGGTGAATACGTTTTCATCCATCGCCCGATCCCTCCCAGGAGCGCTCCGTCTCCCAGCGGCACAAGCACTACGTCAAACGGGGTTTGCCATCGGCAGATTTCTACCGCGATCGTGCCCGCTCCTTCCGCAACTTCTGGTTCTCTGCCATCCTGAATGAAGAGCCCATGGGTCTGCTCCGCGAACACACGTGCGTTGTGCTTGGCCTCATCAAAATCGGAACCAAGGAGCCGGACCTCGGCCCCTAATTCCCGCATGCGTGTGATCTTCAGAGCGTTTGCGGATTCAGCGGCGAAGACAACAACCTCGAAGCCTCGCTTCCGGGCCGCATAAGCGAGCCCCTGGCCAAAGTTACCTGCTGAGGCGCAAACCAGTCTTGCCGAGCTGGCAGGAAGGCAGGACACCAAAAAATCCGCACCCCGGCCTTTGAAGGAGCGAATAGGATTGATGGTTTCTACCTTCAGTACCAGCTCCATGCCCAGTGCATTGCTCAGGCTGTCACTCTGGAACTGGGGTGTATTTAAAAACACCGGGTCAATGAAATGGGCCGCTCTCTCGATATTTTCTAAAGAGATCCCCGAATTCAAAGCTCGCCGCAATTGAGACAATCGATCACCTCTCCGCTGCCGGGAAAGTCGCTCGTACGGTGGTTTGTTGGAGTGCCTGGGCGCCGATCTCCCTTACCGGCTCGTGTGGCGAGGGGCTTCCGCCGAACCAGTATCCATACCTTGCCAGCCGAGCTTCTCGCCCTGAATCTGGTCATCCAGCCATTTTTTCAGAGGGGCAAAGTAGTCGAGAATGGCGGTGGCATCCATTTTCCGCTGACCGCTTATGGCCTCCAGGGCATCGGGCCAGGGACGGCTCTTGCCCAGGCTCAGCATCTTGTTCAGGCGCTCCCCAGCCGCCTTGTTTTGATAGATGGAGCAGCGGTGCAGAGGACCCTGAATACCGGCGGCCTGGCACAACGCGCGATGGAACTGGAACTGAAGAATTCTCGCCAGGAAATAACGCGTGTAAGGTGTGTTCGACGCCACGTGGTACTTGGCGCCGGGATCGAAATCGGCTTCGCTGCGATCTACCGGAGGGGCCACACCCTGATATTTGGCTTTCAGCTCCCACCAGGCTTTATTGTAGTTTTCCGGCGTAATCTCACCGGAAAAGACCTTCCAGCGCCACTGGTCAATCAGCAATCCGAAGGGCAGAAAGGCGATTTTATCCAGCGCCATCTTCAGCAGGTAGCCGGTGTCCGCGCTCTCCGGGGGAACGGTTTGCAGCAGACCGACCGCTTTCAGATACTCCGGAGTCACAGAGAGGGCGATGGTATCACCCACGGCCTCGTGGAAGCCGTCGTTTGCACTGTCCTGAAAGAGCGTGGACTGGTCCTTGTAGGCCCTCTGGTAGAAATTGTGACCAAGCTCATGGTGGACCGTCACAAAATCCTCGTCTTTGACTTCAATACACATCTTCAGGCGAACATCGTCCTGGTTATCGATGTCCCAGGCGCTGGCATGGCAGACAACATCGCGGTCGGCAGGCTTGCGAAACAATGAGCGCTCCCAGAACGTGCCGGGCAAGGGAGCAAAGCCCAATGACTTAAAGAAGTTCTCGGCATAGTGGACCAGGTCGAGGTCATTGACCTTGTGCTCTTTCAACAGCGCGGTGAGATCGTAGCTCTGGACTCCGTTGGCGGGGGCGACCAACGGATAGACATTTCCCCACTCCTGCGCCCACATGTTTCCCAGAAGATGGGCGGGAATCAGGCCGTCCGGGCGGTCCGCAACTTTACCGTATTTCTTGATGAGGTCCTTGCGGACATAGGCGTGCAAGGCTACATACAACGGCTTTACCTGCAGCCAGAGCCGCTCCAACTCCGCACTGAACTCTTCCGGAGACATATCGTAATTGGAGCGCCACATGGCCCCTGTGTCTTTGAACCCAAGCTCGCGCGCGCCCTTGTTGGAGAGTTCGACGAAGCGGGAATAGCGCTGGCGCATGGGCACTGAAATTTTGTGCCACCCTGTCCACGCATCCAGCAACTCTTCTGGATTGGTGCTGCCGGCCAATATCCGGCTCAGGTCGTTGATGGCAAGGCATTTGTCTTTGCCATCCGCTTGCGTTTTGCAGTACTTCCCCTTGCCGTAGTCGGCATCCAGAGAGGCGGCAATGCGGGTCAGCTCTCCGCGTTCCTTGTCATTGTTGGGCGCGGGGGCCGTCAGGGAAAGTTTCAGAAGCCTGAACTTCCGCGCGAGCGCGGGCGGCATCTGCAAATGATCGAAGCGGCGGGCATCCAGGGCGAGTTGCGTAGTCACCGCCGTCAACTTCTCCTGGGCCTGGGCAGAGAGGACCTCAGTGTCGTCGGTAATGAAGTTTTCCTGCACCCAGGAGGCGCGTTGCGCTCTCACGCCGAGGTCCCCGAGCTCAGCCTCGGCCCGCTTCATGAAAGCTTCGGCTTCGGCAACGGTAGGCGATCCCGTATGCTTTCCCGCAGAAACATTTTTAGGGCCGGACGCTTGAGCGGTAGCCAGTGGAGAAGTTACGAACAAAAAAAACGCTGCTAACGGCAGGGCCCGAAATATGCTGGTTGAAAACACGAATCCCCCCAAAATAGAAGATAAAAATGAAAGATGAAATCTATGCAACGGTAATACCCGGACATTTCTTTTCGATAACTTGCATCAGCTCTTCCAAGGTCATGGGCAACGCACTGCCAGGTATAGCGACCGGAGCCCCACCCAAAGACATGTTCGCATGCAGCATGGTTGCTTTGAGGGCTGATTGGCGGCTAAGAAACTCCTGGTCATTCTTCAACTTAAAGATTGCCGCTACACCCGCTACGCCGCTACATTTTTTATTTCTTTTGCCTTGAAGTTATTTGTCTACAGTTATTTACGACGATCAATCAGCTCTAAAAAATTCGGCCATTTTAGCCGCTACAACCCGCTACATGCCGCTACATCCGAGCAATTGGCAATTGGCAGTTGGCAATTAGCGATTGAGCCAAGAAAACAGCTTCCAGCCCGGCACATTTCGGGCACGAGCGTTGAAAACATTGGGGATATCTGATCGATCCGAATGTTTTGTGCCGACTTGAGAGCCATTTGTGCCGACTTGAACGGTTGAGGTGCCGACTTGACGCTCGTTGGCGCCGACTTGAGCATTGCTTGTGCCGACTTGAAATCCGCTTGTGCCGACCTGGCTTACGCCCGCCGCGAAATTCGATTGAGCCGCGAATTTACGCGAACAGACACGAATGAGGACACTACAGGCTACCCCTGTTTTTTGAACTGACTCCATTTTTGAGAGGACGGATCTTGCTTATTCTTTTGTCAAAGAGCCTACTCTGGCGTCCCACGTATTTGCGACGCAGAAGTAGCGTAACCGACTGCCGCTAAGGCTGCAACATTTGGGGGTAGATTACAACCCTATACGTTTTCAGAATGCTCTCTTAATCTTCCACTTCCACCACTTCTCCGCGCTCCGCCTTGTAGTTGGCTATGATCTTTTCCTGCTGGAGAGCGGGCACATAGTCGTAGTGCGCAAGTTCCATGTTGAAGCTGCCGCGTCCCTGCGTCATGGACGTCAATTCAGCGCCATAGGTGAGCATCTCAGCCATGGGAACTTCGGCTTTCACGATGGTCTTTCCGGCCTTGTTGTCCATGCCCTGAATGCGCCCGCGCCGGGAATTGAGATCGCCCATGATGCTGCCGGCGAACTCGTCTGGAATGGTTATCTCCACGTGCATGATTGGTTCCAGCAAGGTGGGCTTGGCCTGCTCCATGGCTTTTTTGAAGGCGATACGGCCAGCGGTCTTGAATGAGAGTTCGTTGGAATCCACATCATGGTAGCTGCCGTCGTAGAGGATCACGCGGAAATCCACCACCGGATACCCGGCTAGGTAGCCGCGGGCCGCGGCTTCTACAATTCCCTTTTCAACGGCAGGAATGTAGTTCTTGGGAATGGCCCCGCCAAAGATGTCATTCACAAACTCAAAGTGCTTGCCCCGCTCCAGCGGCTCCATCTTGATCTTGCAGTCTCCATACTGGCCGTGGCCGCCGCTCTGTTTCTTGTGACGCCCCTGAACATCGGCCTTGCCCCGGATGGTTTCACGGTAAGGGACCTTGGGGGCCTTTAGATTGACCTCGGTGTGATAACGCCGCTTCATCTTGGAGACAATCACTTCAATGTGCTGCTGCCCCGTTCCGGCGATCAAAAACTCTTTGGTCTGCTCGTCGCGGAAGAAGCGCACCATGGGATCTTCTTCCATCAGTTTGTGCAGGCCGTTGGAGAGCTTGTCTTCGTCGTTACGCGTTTTGGGCTCAATAGCGAAGGTAATGGCCGGTTCAGGCAGCTTCACCATGGCATATTGAATCGGATTGGCCTTATCACCCAGCGTATCGCCGGTGAGAGTTTCCTTCAGCTTGGCCACCGCGCCAATGTCCCCGGCGTGAAGCTCCGGAACAGGCACCAGGTTCTTGCCCTGCGGAATGGAGAGATGGGAGAGTTTCTCCTGGGTGCTCTTGTTGAAGTTCTGCATGGCGGCATCATTCTTCACTACACCCGAAAAAACCTTGAAGTAAGTAATGCGCCCGGCAAATGGATCGTTGGCAGTTTTGAAAACGTAGAGTGAGGCAGGTTCGGAATCGGTGACGTGTCTCTCGGCGGCGTGGCCGTTTCCGGAAGCCTCCGGCGCGGCATGAACTGCCCGGTGCTCAGCGGCTGTAGGACAGTAATCAACAATAAAGTCCAACAGATGGTCGGAACCCACGTTGCCCAGCCCTGAGGCAAAGACAACGGGAAAGATCTTGTCGTCACGAATGGCCTCATGCAGGGCGGGAATCAAGTGCTCTTCCGCAATGGTGCCGTTGTCGAAAAACTCCTGCAGCAGCTCGTCTTTGCCCTCGGCAATAATTTCGACCAGTTGCTCATGGGCGGCTTTGGCAGCCGCCTCTAATTCAGCCGGAATGGGGCCTTCTTTGCCCTTGCCGTTGCCACCCATCTCATAGGTGTAGGCCTTCATGGTGACCAGATCCACCACGCCTTTCAGGCTCTTTTCGCTGCCAATGGGGATCTGTACCGGGACGACCTGGCGGCCGAAGGCGTTCCGCAGGCTTTCCAGGGCATTCTCATAATTGGCGCGCTCGCGGTCCATGCGGCTCACCACGATCACCCGAGGCAACTCGATCTCCTCCGCATATTGCCAGACTTTTTCGGTGACCACCTCGACCCCAGAGACGCCATCCACTACCACGATCGCAGCTTCGGCGGCGGCCATGGCAATCCTGGCTTCATGGGCGAACAGGGTGAAGCCGGGCGTATCGAACAGGGTGATCTTGGTGTTCCGCCACTCCAGCGAGGCCAAGCTGGTGGAGATTGTCATCTGGCGGGATATTTCTTCTTCGTCGTGGTCGGTAACCGTTGAGCCATCATCCACCAGACCCAGCTTAGGGGTGGCCCCGCCGGTGAAGAGCATGGAAGAAACCAATGATGTTTTTCCGGAGTGAGAGTGGCCGACGACCACCAGGTTGCGGATGTCCTTGCCTAGATAAACCTTCAAAGGGTGCCTCCTTCAATAGGGAGCCTCGGCCTGACAGCAGACGAATCGATCCGAAGTTCTAATTGGATGCTAGTTTTTGGTCAAAAGGGTCCGGAGCTCCGTTAGGGCGTATGTTAAGAACAGATTAAACCAGTATTATCACGCTACCGGGCGCGTTTGGGAAGGGCGGGGGGAATTTGGTAATTGGGTAATCGGCTTGGTACCAAGAAATAAAACCGGCGCCTATTCTCCCCCGAGATTTTCGGCGCCGGCTTTAATGTCCTCCAACGAGCAGGAGAACTGGCCGCTCATCTGCATCGGCCAAACTTGTACCAGTGCTTTCCAAGATGCCGTGAGCTGTTATCTAAGTCAATAACAAAGCGACTGGCGTACTTACTTAGTCGGTAACTAACTAGTGGCGCACGGCCCCTCCCAATCTGATGTATACTGGCGCGGATTTACAGCGGAGTACTTTATTGCTTCATATTTACTCCGCGAAAAGCTGTGGGGGCAGCTATTCATTCCCAGGATTCTGCGGGTCATCAATTAAAGTTCATAACTTGACCATCAGCGTCCCGGTCAGGAGGTCCTAATATGGACCTGTGGTTTATTCGCTTTGTCTTTATCGTTGTTGTAGTTGTTGCCTGCTGGAACCTTAGACCCTTTGGATTGGCGGGGTTCCAGTCGATCATTGCCGGAATTGTTATTGGCGCCGGGGTGGTGGCGTTCGAAATGCGGCTGCGCATTGTCAGCCTCAAGCGCCTGATTGGCGCCGCCATCGGCAGTATCCTCGGTATCCTGGGCGCGTATCTATTCAGCCTGGTCATTCACAGCAGCATCACGCATGAAGCGACGCAGAGGTTCCTGCAGCTCATGGTCATGCTGCTGATGTCCTATGTCGGACTGATCATTGGGGCCAATAAAGGTGATCTGCTGAATCTGGCCGCCCTGGGCGGAATTTTCGGCGCGGAAAAGCAGGGTCGCAGGTCCTTCAAAATACTGGATACCAGCGTGATCATCGACGGCCGTATTGCGGACATCGCCGAGACCGGTTTCCTGGACGGCATCCTGGTGATTCCGCAATTTGTCCTGCGCGAATTGCAGCTGGTTGCCGACTCCGCCGATTCGCTGAAACGCAATCGCGGCCGCCGGGGCCTGGACATCCTGCAACGGGTCCAGAAGATCGGTACGGTCAACGTTCAGATTGTGGAAGATGATTTTCCCACCGTCCGGGAAGTCGACCTGAAGCTGATTGAACTGGCGAAAATGTACGAGGCAAAAATCATTACCAACGATTTCAACCTGAACAAGGTGGCCCAGCTTCAGGGCGTGGAAGTCCTGAACATCAATGAACTGGCCAATGCGCTCAAGCCCATTGTGCTGCCGGGTGAGACCATGCGGGTGTTCATCCTGAAGGAAGGCAAGGAATACAACCAGGGTGTCGCCTACCTCGACGACGGGACAATGGTCGTGGTGGACAATGCCCGCAAGCTCATTGGGAAAAATGTAGACATTGCCGTCACCTCCGTGCTCCAGACCACCGCTGGCAAGATGATTTTTGGCAAATTTGACGAAAGATCACGCCCGGTCGATCGCATCGAGCCGAGAATTGAGAACAAACACGATCTGCGCAAAGGCCCGCCGGTCATTGTTGAAACTCCGCAGACGGAATAGCTTGCTTGCCACTGATTTTCACTGAGACCACTGATTGAAGAGCAAGAGGTTAACCGCTGATTTGCGCTGATGAGCGCTGATGTTCAGAACCGTTCTAATGGCAAAACGCAAGGTCCCTCCGATCTACCCCGCACTGGCGTGCGGGGTAGACCCTCGGGATGACGAAAGTCTTTTCCTCAATCTTACTTAAAGTATTGGGGCTAAGGGTGTTGAAGGCCCATCTCAATCTCGGGGGTGGCGGCCAGGAGGGTGCGGGTGTATTCGTGGGTTGGCCTTGCGGTGATTTCTTCGGACGGTCCCAGTTCAACAATTTTTCCGGCGCGCATGACTGCGATCCGATCGCTTAGATAGCGCACCACCGGCATGGAGTGGGAGATAAACAGGTACGTCAGCCCGAATTGCTGCTGGAGTTTTTTTAGCAGATTCACAATCTGGGCACCCACGCTGACGTCCAGCGCCGAGACCGGCTCGTCGCAAACCACAAATTTTGGGCGCAGAATCATTGCCCGGGCAATGCCAATTCTCTGGCGCTGTCCTCCGGAAAACTCATGGGGGTAACGGCGCAGAGCGGCCGCATCCAGGCCAACCGCCTCCATCATCGCGGTCGCGTGTTCGCGCAGGGCAGCCCTTGAGAGTTGCCCATTTCCGGCAGGGCCGTTGCCAGCGTCTTGATTGCGATGAATTACCAGTGGTTCGGTAACAATTTCTTCCACTCTCATGCGGGGGTCCAGCGATGCAAACGGGTCCTGAAAGATGATCTGCATGTTGCGCCGCAACTGGCGGAGAGCTGCGGGAGGCGCGGTCAAGACGTTCTCCTGGTTGAACCGGACCTCCCCTGATGTTGGCTCAATCAGGCGGAGAACCGTGCGGCCCAGGGTGCTCTTTCCGCATCCTGATTCTCCCACCAGGCCCAGGGTTTCGCCGGAATGAATGTCGAGAGAGACCCCGTTTACAGCCACGACTTCGCGTTTGGCCTTGCCAAATATCCCCTCGTCTGTGGTGTAGACCTTGACCAGATTGCGGATTTCGACCAGCGGCATGATGGAATGACTATAGAACAAGAGAGTGCCTTGAAAACAGGCGTCGCGTAACGAGACGGGCTTGGCACGAATAGGCCGGCTCTGGCTAAAGTCGAAACCCGATTTAGCCACGAATTCACGCGAATGAACGCGAATGGGAATGCTGTAGCGAGAGTTTCTGGTTCACGCAACCCATCCCGACAGGGATGGTTGGGGCCGTTACGGAAAATGCGGCAGGGGCCAAACAGGCTGCGGAAAAAGTCTTTTTGCGACAGAAGAACGGTACCTCAGTGGCTAAAGCCGGATGTATTTTCTATAACATACGGCACGGCTAAAAGCCGTGCCCCTTCAAATCAGCCAGAAAAAAGTCTTTTTAGCTATCCTCAAATAGCTTTCATCAACTTCTAACCTATTTTTAACTAACGCTTAAAGAGCTTTCAGTATGAATGACTATGCCCCTGCTGAGGACTTTTTCCACGGAAGCGGCCGCCACGCCCCAACCGGCGATCCCCCCACTGTTTCGCATCCTGTTCGAGAATCAACTGCATGACCTCTATACCAAGGTAAGACAAAAGGAATGCGGCCATATTCTTGAGAACCTGCTGGAAGAGCTGCACGTCAAGCTGGATGTTGATGCCTCGGATCTTGCGCGCATTCCAAAGAGCGGCGCGACAGTTGTGGTCTGTAACCATCCTTGCGGCATCCTGGACGGCGCCATTCTGGGAGCCATGCTGTATCGGGTGCGGCGGGACGTAAAGATCCTGGCAAATTACCTGCTGGCTACCATGCCGGAGCTTGCGCCCGACTGCATTTTTGTCGATCCATTCAACCGGCAGGGCTCCAAAGAGGCAAACCGAAAGGGCTTGAAACAAGCCATCCTGCATCTGCGGAGCGGCGGCCTTTTGGTTGTTTTTCCCGCCGGAGAGGTCTCCCACTGGCAATTCCGGTACGGACAAGTAGTGGATCCTGAATGGAGTGAAACCACCACGCGCCTGGTCCGCATGACTCAGGCTGTGACCGTTCCAGTCCTTTGCACAGGCAAGAACAGCCTGCCCTTTCACCTGTTGGGCCTGGTCCACCCCGTGCTTCGCACTACTCGTCTGCCGAATGAGCTGTTGAACAAAGCCGGCAAGCAGATTGAGGTCCGCATCGGCAGCCCCATACCTGCCGAAAAGATCAACCTGATACCCAATGATGCCGAGGCCACCCGATATCTTCGCGCAAGCACCTATCTGCTTGCCGGTCGCGGCGGCGAACAAGAGAGGCCGGTCGTCAATCAAGTTTTGTCGGTCCTGCCAGGGAGAAAGCCCGAACCCGTAGCAACAGAAACGTCCCAGGAACTCATCGCGAAAGAAATCCATGCTCTGGCCGCCGAGTGCAAGCTGGACGAAAATCGGGAGCTGGCGGTATTTGCCGCGAAGGCGCAGCAAATCCCCAATGCTTTGCGCGAGATCGGCCGGCTCCGCGAAATCACTTTTCGAGCGGTAGGCGAAGGGACCGGAAAAGAGCTGGACATTGATGAGTACGATTCGACCTACACTCATCTCGTTCTGTGGAACAAGACCGAACAAGAGATCGCCGGAGCGTACCGCCTGGCGTGCACCAGTGAGATCTTGAGAAGCAGGCAAGTACGCGGACTCTATACCTCCACGCTATTCAACTATGGTCCAAAATTCTTTGAGCAGCTGGGGCCGGCGGTGGAGCTGGGCAGATCGTTCATCCGGGCTGAATATCAAAAACAATATGCTCCCCTGATGATGTTGTGGAAAGGTATCGTGCGCTATGCGGTGCTCCGCACAAAGATCCCTGTGTTGTTTGGTGCCGTGAGCATCAGCGGCAACTATAATCTGGTCTCGCGTGAACTGATGGTCAGGTTCTTCGAATCCCAGCACAACAATTCTCTCGCCAGCCTGGTCCGGCCACGGCGACCCTTCCGTTCGCGGCCGTTGCGTCCCTGGGAGGTTTCGGCATTGAGCAGCCTATGGGGAATGGATGAGCTTTCCGCCTCCATCGCCGACATCGAAAGGGACGGCAAAGGTCTTCCCATTCTTCTCAAACAATATGTCAGAATGGGCGGCACCGTGCTGTCTTTCAATATCGACCGGAAATTTTCCGGTGTGCTTGATGCGCTGATCATGGTGGACCTGCGCAAAACAGATCGTGCGCGGCTCAAGCCTTACTTGCCGACGGAATCGCTGGATGAGCTTCTTTATCGGGACGATCTGCCTCTGGCTTGCAATGGCTAGTGTGGAGAGAACTAGCTAGAGATTGTCGAAATCCTCTGTCAACCCACCGACTTGTCATCCTGAGCGTAGCGCTACGCTACGAATTACATCGATCAGCATGAGCCAATGGCGCGGAGCCGAAGGACCCCGAGGGAGCCTTTGCCATACGATGTGGCATCAAGGCGTTCTCACGAGACGACCTGGCGCAATACAACGTACAGTTCCAACGAGAGAACTCCCTGATGCAGAATCGCTTGGCAAACATCGCGGGGTCCTTCACTGCGCGCCCATCAAGCACATTGCTTGAAGCATAACGCTGCGCTTCGTTCAGGATGACACATCTATAATGAACGCCTTAATTCCGCTACTTGGGTTGCGCCTGTAATTGACGCTTGCGCTCCTCCTTGGCTGGGTTGTCGAGATCGGCTGCTGCTTTCTTGTATAGCTCCAGCTTGCGTGCGCTCTCTGGAGACTGCCACTCACGGTCTGAAAATACGCTGTTGGCATACCTGTGCGTCGTATAGGTGTAGTCGTTGTACTCGAAGTAGATGCGCGATGGCTCCTTCTTCGCCGGTGGATTGCTTTGAAATTTCTGCAATTCCGCCTGGTGCGCAACGCTGTCGAAAAACCATTCCGGCGGATACGCCAGATTCTCGCACTGGGCTTTCAGGTCCTGGAGCCGAAACGCTCCTTCGTGTCCGAAGTCGCGGAAGATCTTGCCGTAAAAAGTAAACGCGATAGTCTTCATGGAAGGATCCACGATCATGCGCCGTTCAACATGGTGGGTTGGAGTTTCTCTATCGGAGGAGTAAAGGTTTGCGCTCACGAAGCAAGCCATGCGCTTACGCACCTCCACGCCCGCCTCAACCACAAGCGACCCGTTATCGAGCATCTCCTGGAACTGGCCGGTGAATCTGCCTGCCACCATTGGCGACGAGTAAAAAGGCTGCCGAACCACGAAGTCGTCTGCCATACCCTCCACGGTTGCAGTCACCACAAGCTCCAGCATGCCCCAGTA
>DATMMY010000398.1:0-5331 GCA_035569515.1 Candidatus Solibacter sp.
GAATACGCCCGCGGGCATTCCTATACGGATACGCGACGTGGCCCAGGTGCAGCAGTCGGTCAAGCCGATTTACACGATGGTCAGGGCCGAAGGCAAGCCTGCCGTGCTCCTCAACATCAATCGGCAGCCGGACAGCAACACCGTCATCGTTGCCAATGAAGTCCATGCCGAGGTAGACCGCATCCGCAGCACTCTGCCGCCGGGCATTCATCTTATTCCTTTCTACGACCAGTCCGGGATTGTGCAGGACTCCATTGGGAGTGTCCGTGACGCCATTCTGCTGGGACTGCTTCTTTCCGGCATCGTATTGGTTGTCTTCCTGCACGATTGGGGTTCCTCTATCGTGGCAGGACTGGTCATACCGGTCACGATCATGGTGACCTTCATTGTGCTGAAGCTGCTGGGCCAAAGCTTCAATCTCATGACATTGGGCGGACTGGCGGCAGCCGTTGGACTGGTTATTGACGATGCCATCGTGGTGGTGGAAAACATTGTGCTGCACCGCGATGCCGGGCAAGGGAAGTTCGAAGCCATACAAAGCGCATTGTCGGAAATCACCGTGCCACTCATAGGTTCCACGCTCACGCCCATCGTGGTTTTCCTTCCGCTGATCTCCATGACTGGGGTGAATGGATCGTTTTTCCGCGCCCTGGCGGTCACCATGTGCGCAGCGCTGCTGACCTCTCTGGTTCTGGCACTAACGTGGACACCGACTCTGAGCCTCTACCTGCTGCGCCGCAAGAATAACGCCGAGACCCAGGAGACCATAGAGTCTGGCAACGCAGCCCAGCATAACCCGGGGTTCCAAGACGCGGAGCTTCAAGATGCAGGCCTTGAAGACGCGGATCGGGAGATACGTAAACTCATGGCTGCGGAAGAAGCTTCCATGAAAGGTTTTTTCCGCCGCATTGTCGACTTTTACGAGCGCTGGTTGCGGAGAGCGCTGGAGCATCCCCGCTGGCTCCTGGCGCTGGGAGTGCTGTTGATCGCGGTTTCCGGAGTCTGCGCCTTCACGCTGGGCTCCGATCTGCTTCCGGAAATGGATGAGGGAGGTTTCATTCTTGACTATCTCATGCCGCCAGGGAGTTCTCTGCAGGAGACCAACCGCGTAGTTTCCCATCTTGAGCAAATCCTTCACGAGGTACCGGAGGTTGAGAGCACCTCGCGCCGCACCGGACTGCAGTTGGGACTCGCCGCGGTAACGGAGGCAAACAACGGCGATATCTCAGTCAAGCTGAAATCCAAGCGCAGCCGGGATGTCGCCGAAATTATGGATGACGTGCGGACCACGATCAAGCAGCAGGAACCGGGAGTGGACATCGATTTAAAGCAGCTTTTGCAGGACATGATCGGAGACCTCACGGGTGCACCGGAACCCGTGGTGATCAAGATGTTCTCAGAAGATACGAACTTGCTGGGCCAAACCGCCCCGCGCGTGGCGGACACCATCGGCAAGATAGATGAACGCAAAGTGAAAGGTAAGGACGGAGAGCAGACGATCAGTGGGCCGATCGTGGACATGAAAAACGGAATTGAGAACACCATGAGCGGTCCGGCCCAGGAATTCAGAGTGACTCCGGGCGTGGCGGCCAGGGCCGGATTTACAGCCGAAGAGGTATCCACCAATGCCATGGCGATCTTGCAGGGAGTGCCCGCTGGAGCACCTCTCGTTGCCAACAATCGCGCCTACACAATCCGGGTCCGCTTTCCGGAGCAGAACCGTTCTTCTCTGGAGGCCATGAGCAATACGCTGCTGGTCAGCTCCACCGGGAAGACTGCAACTCTGGGCTCCCTCTCGCAGGTCAACGAGCTTCCGGGCCAAACGGAGATTATCCGCGAAAACCTCCAGCGCCTGGTGGAGGTTACCGCGAGATTGAAGCCGGGAGAGAGCCTGGGAACCGGCGTCGCTAAAGTGCAAAAGACGGTAGCAGGCATGCACTTACCGTCTTCTATCCGCGTCATCTACGGCGGACTATACGCGCAGCAGCAGAAAGACTTCCATGACATGGCAGTGGTTCTGGTGCTGGCTGTCGTATTGGTTTTTACAGTTTTGCTGTTTGAGTTTCGGAACTTCTCCGCTCCCATTGCGATCCTGAGTTCCGCCTTGCTGTCGATTTCGGGAGTCTTTTTTGCTTTGCTGATTACCGGGAAAACCATCAATCTGGCCTCCATTATGGGAGCTATCATGGTGATCGGCATTGTGGCCAAGAATGGAATCCTGCTGCTCGATGCACACCACAAATTTGAGAGTGCGGGTTTTGAGCCGGAAGAGGCCATGATCCAGGCGGGCCGCCGGCGGTTGCGCCCCATCTTCATGACGGCCCTGGCTACGATAGCGGGCATGTTCCCCCTGGCGCTCGCCCTGGGCGCAGGCTCGCAGATGCTCCAACCGCTGGCCATTGCCGTAATTGGCGGAATCATGATCTCCATGGTGTTGTCTTTGATCGTGACTCCGGCAGTGTTTTTCTCCTTAAGAAAGAAGCGGCAAGAAGTGGCTCTGGCAGTTTAGGAAATGGCTAGTGTCCTGAGTCAGTAATTCATCGAACATGAAAAAGCAGTAAACCTCGGACAAATCAGCAGTGTAGACAAGATTTGTATCAATCAGGGCACGAATTTATTCGTGCCGCAAAGCCTCTAAACTCAACTGGGCTTTAAGCCCCTGCAGATCCACGGCCAGCACGAAAAGGACTTTTTCCGCAACCTGTGAAGCCCTGCATGTCCAAAGCGAGCACGAAAAGATTTCTTCCCCAGCCTGTTTAGCCCCTGCCGCATTTTCGTAACAACCCCAACCATCCCTTGGGTGGGATGGTTGCGAGAACCAGAGACTCGGTACCGCATTCCGATTCGTGTTCATTCGCGTTAATTCGTGGCTAAATCGTTTTCCGCCTTAGCCAGAACCGGCCATTGCGTTTTCTACAACCTACGACGGAGTCTCTGGAAGGGCTACACCAATTCTAAAACCACTCTAATGTCGTAACTCACCAAAAATATCCGCTACACCCGCTGGGCCGTCTCATCTTTATTAGACAACTCTTAGCTTCTCTGTTTTCCCAAAATAGGAAATTTATTTAATAGACACATTCAGAGTCACACAAGTGGGATAGAATGCGCCCCGCCCGGGAGCCCGACGGTTAGCTCTCAGGCAAAACAAAACCACCAAGAAATTCCCTGAGGTCCAAAAAATGAAGAGAACAATGATCGCGATATCCGTGTGTCTATTGGTTGTGGCCTTTGCCGGCACAACGTTTGCCCAGGAGAAACAGGTCTGGGTCTCCGACGGTACGCCAGCATCCGCCCCGGCCGGTCAGCCGAAGCCGGCCGCTCCTATGCCGCCGCCACCACCACCTCCCGCTCCGGGCAATCTCCAGACATGGAGCAGCTTCTTTACGTTTGGGGGCAATGCATTCCCATTCACCATGGTTGGTACCGATCCGACTCAAGCTGGGGCGGGAACAACGAATGTCCCCGTCGTCATCATCCCTCTGGTTTTTGTCTTTGGGAACACGTTTGTGACTCCCACTGCCAGTTCCTGTGGCGACACGGTAAGTGTGATCTCCCGTGTCCAGAATTCGCCGCTCTTTACTACCGGCGTCACCTGGCTGGAGGGGAACACTGTTGTTGGAGTAACGCAGTTTACTGATGCGTTTCAGCGTGCCAATTTCTGGCAATATGTCGGAACGATCTCGCCGGACTACCATGTAATGCTAAATCCAGTGCAGATGGCCAACCCAATCATGGTGAATGTTCCTGCCAACCAGGGAGGGCTGATGGGCCTTGCTTGTGCGGGGCACCCGATCGGGGGTGTAAGCAAAGCCTATCTTGATGGGGTCGTTGTACCTCAGATCATTGCCAATCTGGGCATACAGCCCGGCACGCTGCCCTTGTTCCTGACGTATGACATCGCGGATCTGCTGGGTGGTGGCGCCTTTTTCCTGGGCTATCACAACGTTATGGGCAACGGTCAGACGTATGCAGTGAGCAGCTATGTTGATCCCGGCCTGCTGAATCTGCCGGTTGCGGACATTTCAGTCTTGAGCCACGAATTGGGCGAGTGGATGGATGACCCTTTTGGCAACAATCGCGTACCACCGTGGGGCCACGTGGGCCAAGTGCAAGGCTGCCAGGCTGATCTGGAGGTCGGAGATCCCTTGAGCGGAACCAACTCTGTCGTGACTACGCCGGGGTTTAACTATCATGTGCAGGACCTCGCTTTCTTTTCCTGGTTCGCGCGCCTGAACCCATCGATAGCCGTTAATGGATGGTACTCAACCCTCAATACCTTTCCGGCGCCTCCGCCGGTGTGTCAATAGCTGCAAGAATGCGGGGGCTGCGACGAGCAGCCCCTGTCTCACTCTTAGTCCCCGGCCTGAAGGCCGGGGCTTCCACCAAAAACAGCTACACCATTTCCTAAACCGCTATAACTATGGAAATGCTCTAATCCAAGATATTTGAGATTGGAACCAGATCGTTCCGGGCGTCCCAGACAGCCGTCGTGAGGGACGAATGAAGACCATGTTTGTCAGGCTTAACAAGCTTGACAAATTTCGCAGATTTGACAAGCTTGACGCACAAAAACCCAATAAAAATGCGGGTTGTCAAGCTGTCAAGCTTAATCCGGGTCATTTTTCATCCCGGCTCCCGATTGGTTTTGGCAGTTCATGGCCACCTCCTATCCTGTTATAGTAAGAGTTGTAGGATATTGCAACATTTGGGGGTAAATTCCCCCCAGACCGACATTGTGATTGATAATAGCCAACTGCTAATTGCCAACTGCCTCTTGTGCTACACTTAATATTCGCTTCGGGCAAGTCCTCCATCATCACCCCCATCAACTACACGTGCGACGTTAGCCTATACAGCCTCGGAAACAACGTATATTCAGTGCGGCCCAATGGCCCGCGACAGATCAAAATTCGAGCACGGGAAGTCAACACTGATGAGCCTCTTGAATATCCGTGCAAGTTTTAGCCTGAAAAACCTATTCCACGGCCAGCCGTTCATGCCATTTTTCCCGACTGTTCATCTCGTATTTAGTTAGGGCACTACTTGAATTAGAAAGCTCTTGCTTTTTGGTATAAACTGCGGGTATAGTCCCGAGTTCGTAATGCGACGCTTGATTTCCATCTCGATGACTGTGGCGCTGGTTTTTTCGCTGGTGTCGCCTTTGCTGGCTGGAGCCTGCATGCACAGCAGCGGCCGGGCAGCTTGCCATCGAGTCAGCCATGGGCTTCCCCATCACCACTGCGAGGGGATGGCGGGAGATGAGCAGATGTCCGCTCCCGCTCCTGGCGATTCCGCCAGCGGCGTTCCTTCGAAATGTCCGATGAGCTG
>DATMMY010000399.1:0-4917 GCA_035569515.1 Candidatus Solibacter sp.
ATCTGCACGATCTCATTA
Source organism: Candidatus Solibacter sp. (assembly GCA_035569515.1). Taxonomy (GTDB): domain Bacteria; phylum Acidobacteriota; class Terriglobia; order Terriglobales; family Acidobacteriaceae; genus Angelobacter. The sequence continues at coordinate 19 of DATMMY010000399.1, forward strand.
ATCAATACGCCGAGCAGTTGTGTTCCACCCTGCCCAAAGCGCTGAAGGTGTGCTTTTTCGTGAATTCCGGCAGCGAGGCCAATGAGCTGGCATTGCGATTGGCCCGTGCCCACACCCGCCGGCGCGATCTGATTGTGCTGGAGTCCGCCTACCACGGCAACACCACCACGCTGATCGATATCAGCCCGTACAAGCACAACGGTCCGGGAGGCGAAGGCGCGCCCGACTGGGTCCACACGGTTCCGATCCCAGATGTTTATCGCGGCATATACAAACGCAATGATCCGCAAGCGGGAACCATGTACGCGCGCTATGTTGCGGACGCTATTGAACGGCTGCACCACAACGGCCGCAAGCTGGCAGGATACATTGCTGAGTCATTGCCCAGCGTTGGCGGGCAGATTGTCTTTCCAGAAGGCTATCTCTCCACGGTCTACGCTGCGGTACGCCAGGCCGGCGGAGTGTGCATTGCCGATGAAGTCCAGACCGGCTATGGCCGGATTGGCTCTCATTTTTGGGGTTTTGAGACGCAAGGCGTGGTCCCGGACATTGTTGTTCTCGGCAAACCAATCGGCAACGGACATCCCCTGGGTGCGGTGATTACCACGGCGGAAATCGCCGAGTCGTTCAACAACGGCATGGAGTTCTTCAGCACCTTTGGCGGCAACACCGTATCGTGCGCCGTTGGCTTGGCGGTCTTGAAGGTCGTTCTCGAAGAAAACTTGCAAGGCCACGCGCTGCGCGTGGGTGATCATCTATTGAAGGGCCTGCACCTTCTCACCAAACAGCACCCGCTCATTGGAGATGTGCGAGGATCCGGCCTGTTTATCGGAGTTGAGTTGGTTCGCGACCCTGTGACACTTGAGCCTGCGGCGGAAGAAGCATCGTTCGTCTCCAACCGTATGCGCGAGCATGGAATTCTTCTGGGCACTGATGGGCCACATCACAACGTCATCAAGATTCGTCCTCCCATGCCATTTTCAGAGCCGGATGCGGATTGTCTGCTGGCGGCATTGGATGATGTGCTGGGCGAGATTTAGCGTGGTGCATCATTGAAAATAGATCTTATGCGCTGAGGCAGGGGGCAATGTCGACGACGCAGGGTCCCTCGCGCCTACTCGCGCGCTGATGGAAGCGCGCGCTCCTAACGGCGCTCGGGATGACGGGTAAAATTAATTCTTTATCAGTTGCATCATTCAAACTGGATCAGCACGATCTCCGGATTGGTTCCGACGCGCATCGGCGGCCCCCACGTTCCCGTGCCGCAAGACGTATATACCTGCATATTATCCAGACGCTGCAGGCCGTAGTTGAATTCGCCCCAGACGCGGGAACAGATCCAGGTGTACGGAAAGAGCTGCCCGCCGTGCGTGTGCCCGGAAAGCTGCAATGAGATCCCCGCCTCTTCGGCAATGGCCATGCCGCTGGGCACATGGGTGAGCAGGATGCTCGGCCGGTCGCGGTCCAGGGCCGCATCCTGCAATATGGACCGGGCACGGCGTGAATCGTGATAATGCATGCCGACGATCTGCAAACCATCCACATCAACTTTTTCGTTGTTCAAGACGCGGACGCCCGATTGTTCCACTGCCTCCAGATGCTTTTCATGTCCGGAGAATCCATCATGATTGCCGGCCACAAAATACGCGCCGAAAGGCACGGAAAGCTCAGCCCACGGTTCGGCCAGCCGATTTACATCAGCGGCCAACCCGTCATAGAGGTCGCCACTGATGAAAACCACGTCGGGCTGGAGACGCGTCAGCGTGGAAATGATGCGCCGCAGAAAGCTATAGTTTCTGACGTGGCCGAGATGGGTGTCACTCAGCAAGGCCGCGGTCCGTCCGCGCCAGGACTCCGGCAGATTCGGCAGCTTGACGGTGATCCGCTTCACGCGCGTACAGGCGGCATTCACCATGCCATAGAGGCTTGCAACAATGGCCAGGCCAAAGAGAACCGCCGCCATCGTCCGCGGCTGCACGGGGAGTCTCAGCAATAGCACTGTCCCGTACACCGCCCAGCATAGGCCTGCCGCCAGCAGAAAGAAACTGAGCAGACCCAGCCAGACGACTGAGATCGTATAGAGCAGCCGCACCACGGCCTGGGAATAACGGAAAGCCAGCATTGAAGCCGAGACAAAGCTGATGGACAACAAAGCCATCATGACTTGCAGTTTCAGGTTGCCGGAGCCCCAGAAGCGGGCCCACGTGGCATAGACAAACCAATGCACCAGAAACAGAAAAGCCTGGATAACGACAATAAAGACAGTAATTCTACGTCGCACAGATGGAACCTCAAGACTCTGCGTACAAATTCTAAATAGAAGACGCTAAAGTAACAGATGTTTTCCGGCAGCAAACGATGCTACAAAATAGAGCGCACCACTCCGCCATCCACTCTCAGGGCCGAGCCGGTCGTGGCGGAAGCCTGCTCGGAAGCCAGGTAGACCACCATATTGGCCACTTCATCGCTGGTGGCAAACCGTTTCAGCAGAGAGGACGGCCGCAGGGTTGTGAAAAAATCTTTCTCGACCTGCTCAAGGCTTTTGCCTGATTTTTGGACCGTCTTTTCAACAAATGTCTTTACGCCTTCTGACATGGTGGGCCCAGCGAGCACAGCATTTACCGTCACTCCGGTTCCTGCGACCGTTTCCGCCAATCCTCGCGAGACGGCTAATTGCGCTGTCTTGGTCATTCCGTAGTGGACCATTTCCACCGGAATCTGGACGGCTGATTCGCTCGATATGAATACCACGCGGCCCCAGCCTTGCTTCACCATTCCGGGCGTATAGTGCCGGGCAAGGCGCACGCCACTTAAAACGTTGACCTGGAAAAATCTCTCCCAGTCTTCATCAGGAATTTCGAAAAACGGTTTTGGCTCAAAAATTCCCAGGTTATTCACCAGGACATCCACGCGAGGAACCTGCTGGACAAACTGCGCAACGCCTTCCTTCGTGCCTAAGTCGGCGGCGACGCCTTTGAACTTGGCTTGAGAACCTTCGGCCTTCAAACGACTTAGAGCTTCGGTTACCCTCGCTTCTGTCCGACCATTCACGATTACCAAAGCGCCGGTTGCGCCCAATCCTTTGGCGATGGCATAGCCAATGCCGGCAGTCGATCCCGTGACTACCGCGGTCTTACCCTGGAGTTGGATATTCATTTTTGGACGATTCCCTTTCGATGTTGGGAAAACTCTTGTGCTATTCGTTAGGGGAGTAGAAGTAGTAATCGGCGCTGTACTTGATCTTTACTTCGGAATTGGCAGTGGAACTGTTGCAATCTGCTGCCGATGGCGGCTGGCCGCCTTGAGTGTGGATCCGCTGAATCGTCGTTACGCGACTGAGTACGCCTTGGCCGGAATGATTCGTCACATTTACCAGGAGCCACGGAATCGAATCGGAAGACGGAGAGTCGGCCTTGGCGGCCATCTTGCCTATGACTTCACTTCCGTCATTGTGCTTCCAACTTGGACCCGCACCATGATGGCCGATGGCTTTGCCCTCCTGGTCGAACAACTCGGCTTCGGGTCTCTTCAGCGTCCAGACGGATTTTCCGTCCGCTCCGGCGCGGCATCCATAGATTTGAACTCCAGTTGCATGCGTCTGCAGAACGACTTTCTCGCCAGCCGGGGCCTTGATGTTATCGGGAACTTCAGGCCGCTTGATTTCTCCGACGTTGGTCACTGACAAAAAGAATCCAAGAACACAAGACATGCAAATCTGTCGTAACATGGCTTAATTCTAGCATCGAGTCAGGAACACGGATCACCATTTCAGTGGCGCCACGCATGAGCCGAATTGAGTTACAGAGCTTCAGACGGGGGAACTCTTATCGCAACGATACACTTAATTATTGAACCAGTGCATGAACAATTCCAACGCCAGCGAAAATCCGCTTCGCTTTGAATTCATCCAGAGCAATGGACAGACCTTTGAGGTGGCAACATGCGGCACTGGAGACAGGCTGGCCTTGTGCCTGCATGGCTTTCCTGAGCACGCGCTCTCGTGGCGGAAACAATTGCCTGTGCTGGCCCAACTTGGGTATCGCGCATGGGCCCCCAACCAGCGCGGCTACGGCCGATCGTTTCGCCCGGAAGCAAGGTCGGAATACGCCATTGAGAAGCTCATGGACGACGTAGCGGGAATCATTGACGCTTCCAGGGCCAAAGAAACTGTCTTGATTGGACACGATTGGGGCGCAGTGGTCGCCTGGTGCTTCGCCACACGTCAGATGCGTCCGCTTGATGCGCTCATCATCCTGAATGTTCCGCACCCCATGTGCTATCTCCAGAGCCTGTTTCGCTCGTCCCAGATGTGGAAATCCTGGTACATCTATTTCTTTCAACTTCCGTGGCTTCCAGAGTGGCTTCTGACACGACGAGGGGCCAAGGCTGTGGGCCAAGCGATTCTACGCACTTCAACAAGTCCCAATGACTTTCCCCGCGACCTGATCGAGGCTTTCCAGTCCAATGCCGGTTCCCCAGGAGCTATGCAAGCCATGCTCAACTGGTACCGCGCTGCCTTTACCGGCGGTGGCATACGACGCCTGATGCGCCAAGGCTTCCCTGCAATTCCAACACGCACGCTCATGATCTGGGGAGAAGAGGATGCAGCGCTCCACAAGTGCACGACTTACAACACTCATCGCTACGTCACGGATCTGACGTTGCGTTATCTGCCAGGCGTGTCGCATTGGGTGCAGCAGGATGCGACTGAAGAAGTTAATGAAATGATCCGGTGCTTTTTGGCCGGGAAAACGGTCCCGGAGTACAGGTGAATCCGGTCTTCCTGCACTGGTGGGTTCTCTGTGCCACGCGGAAAGCAGCTCAATTTGGTCAATGGCCGAGCTTCTGCGGATCGATCCTCCAGAGGTCGCCCTTCCCTTGATCTGAAACCCAGACAGA
>DATMMY010000400.1:0-17376 GCA_035569515.1 Candidatus Solibacter sp.
TTCCGCAAGCTGTTTGGCCCTGTGTTCCAATCGAGATTGCTTCAAGTCCTTCAAAAAAGGCCAGCTGCACCTATTTTCTAAATGCTAGAGCAGGAAGTTCAAAAATTGTTTTGACCCTCCAGAGGCTCGTGAGCAGCCAGCAGCGTGATTCTCGTGGACCTGAAGAGCAGCGGAGCAGTTTCCTTCCAGGACAGGCTCTTCGCTGCCGCTTGATTGGATGACACTGATCCTCTCTGTACATGGGTAATCTTCGCCACAGGTTTGTCTCGCCCCATTTTGTTTAAAGCCGTCGCCCAAAGCGTAGATGTGGCAAAGTAAGTGACATTAGGCTTTAGCCCTGGGGTTCGTTGGGCCTCACACAAACTGGACTACACCAACTCTAAAATTGCTCTAATTCGCCTTCATTCGCGAGTTGCCGATCTTGTCACGACTTTCGGTACCGTTGCTTAATCCACATCCGGCGGTTTACCGCCATGGTGCTCGTCCTCATGATGCTCGTTCTCATGAGGTTCGCTGTGGGTTCCGTTGTCTGGACTGCTGCTCTCGGAACCGGAATGAGAGCGGTCGTCGGAACCGGAGGAACGTTCACCGTGTCTACCATCGGAGGATTCAAGTTCCCTGATTAGATCGTGCTCACCGGACTCGTGATCTTCTCTTTCCCTAGGGTTGGGCCGTTCAAGCTGCGGCCTGAGATCGTTCGTTGGACGAGGAACTTCCGGTCCGGAATCCATGCCGACGCGGCTGGAAAATCCGGCAGTAACAGTGACAGCTCCGCCCCTGCCGTTGAGCGAATCCAGTTCAACCACTCCTTCTGCCACGTCCACTTCGGTGAAGCCCCGGCGATTCACCTCAACATCAAAACGGGTGCCGCGCACGGAGATGACCGCGGTGGGAGTGCCGATCTGGAAAGGGGGAGTTCCCCCCAGATGCTTTTGGATCTGTGTACGAATCCGCCCAATCAAAAGCTGCAGATAGCGCCAGCCGCTGGTTTCAGGCTCCTTAATGATCAGTCGCGTGTGTGGCCGCACCAGGATATCGCTGCCATCCGACAGCCGCAGAAGCAAACGCCCATCGTCGGTGTTGACAGTCGATTCCGGTGGAAGGACCTGGCCTCGGGAAGGGGCCAGCAACGCCTGGCCGGGAAGTTGAATTGTTACTTTGCCCTTGAAGTCGGAAACGGTCGCGCCGGCAACCGGCGCACTCATGGTGTTTGCGGGCGAATATTGCTGCGCGGTGGCGATAGTGCAAGCCATAGCCCACCACAGCAGAACACCGGCGATTTTGAGATGTAGCGCGGGTTTCATAGTGCCACCTGAGAAATTTGATAGGCGCCCCGAGGCAGTGTGAATGCAAACGAGGTGCCGGAATTTTCATTACTGCTGACTTGAACTCCTCCGCCGTGCTGCTGGCAGATACGCCGGACAAAGCTGAGCCCCAGCCCCCATCCGGGAATGGATTCGCTCCGTGAAGGACGGTAGAAGCGCTCAAATAAGTGGTCCAATTCGTCCGCTGGTATGGCGGGGCCGGAGTTGCGCACTTCAAACTCTACTTCATCTGGGCCGCCGGTAACGCGCAAGAGCACCTCAGATCCGGGGTCGCCATATTTGATTGCGTTACTCAGAAGATTAAGCAGGGCCCCGGAGATAAGCGTTTCGTCGCATAAGAGGCATTCTTCCTCGGAACTGAGCTCCACTCTTATCGGAATATGGGTGGCGGCGGCAAGGGGCCGAACCACTTTTTCGACGTGCTCCACCATCCCTCGGACGTTCACTTGCGTGCGGCGCAAAGGCCGGGCGCCGGCATCCAGACGCAACACTTCCAGATAGGTGCTGATCATGGCTACCAGGCGGTTGGTCTCGCGAAAGATGGTGGCCGGCGCCTCGTTGCTGGCGGGTGAATGAGGGTATCTCATGAGCAGCTCGGAAAAACCCTGGATGGCAATGAGCGGCGTACGCAGTTCGTGAGTCACAAAGCTTAATGCCTCTGACCGCGCCTGGTCTCTCTGGCGTCTGGCGGTGATGTCTTCCGCCATCATCAGCACTGCGCCAGCTTCTGCGAATGACGTCCAGGGAAGGCGTATGGCACGAAAGAGCCACAACTCGTCGTCCAAGGCGGTTTCGCGTTCAATCCAGTTGTCCGGGCCATGGGGCAGTGTGGCGAGTTCACGCCAGCCGCCAGCCAATTTCGTGATTGCAGTCAGATGGTCAAGTATGACCGCCCGCCTTTCGCACAGTTTTCTCCACGTCGCATTGCTGAACCTGAGGGTTCCGTCAGCCCCGTAGACGGCCAGCGCTTCACGCATGGTTTCAAGCAGGGTTTGATTGAATGTATAAAGCGAACTCAATTCAGCCTGGAGTTCCTTGAGGGCCGCCAATTTCCAATGCAGGCCCTCGGAGGCAGACCAGGAAGCCTCCCCGGCGCCATCGCTGGCTGGTTTGAGCTGTTCTGAGTGCAGCTTGATTGCAGAGTGGAGATGTTGAAGTCTGGAGGTCACCTCGCGGTCCACCATCAGCAGGTTCTCAAGTTGTGCGATGGGCGCTGCGAGCACACCCGCCACCAGCACGGGAGCGTATATGAGCTGGAAGTGAAAATAGAGAAACAGAAAATATCCCGCGAAATATCCGGCGAGAAGAAAGCCCGCAAGCACGCAAAGCCCGCGCAAGCCGGGAAAGCGCACGACCAGCCAAAGAGAGACAGCACTCACGAGAGCGATCAACAGCACTTGTGCGGGCAGTCCGATGCGCGTTAGCGACCTTCCAGTCAAGAGCATGTCCAGAATGTTGGCGTTGATTTCCACGCCCGGCATGGGGATCTGGTCGCTGACCGGAGTAAACAACCTGTCGCTGATCTCGGTGCCGCCAAATCCGATCAGCACCGCTTTGCCCCGGAGATCTCCGTGGCTCTTGCCCGCCAGAAGATCGCCAGCGGGAACGGCTATGAATGATGGATGCGCCTGTCCCGGCTCGAATTGCTGACGGAAGTCGATGAGAAGAGGGTGGGTGACGACCCGCTCGATTCCGCTGGCGCCGCTATCGGATAAGCCTTCGAGTCTTGCAAGCTTCGGTTGCAGCAACTCGCCCAGCTTCACGGCGAACGCAGGCCGCGGACCATCAAGGCTTGGTTCCTGGATGGGAATACTGCGGCACAGGCCATCGAAATCGGTGATTGCCTGCACGTGGCCTGTGCCGCTGGATGCCTTGAGAAAACGAGGCAGAGGATCAACCCAAAGATTGCTCTCCGGAGAACTGGAGATTTTAGAAGCGAGCACTGTGTTGGGTGCGGCCTGAATTGCGCGGGCGAGTTCAACGTCGTTTGGCTCGTCTTCCGGCTCAGAGAGCAGGATGTCAATTCCGATTGCGGCGGGCCGTTCTTTGCTCACGGCGTTAATGAGCTGCGCCAGAAGATGACGCTGCCATGGCCATCTGCCGTACTGCGCCAGGCTGGCGTCATCAATCAATACCAGCGCAACGTGGGACGAAACTGGCTGCGGACCTCGCAACCGGAAATAAAAATCATTCAGCTTCTGGCTCAAGGTGGAGACAGGGAAGCTCACGCTCATGAGCATCACAAGTCCCAGGAGCACCACATTCAGGCGGATCCAGCGGCCCGCCGTGATGGCGCCCGCATTCTTCGGGTTGGGCGGAAGCGTCATCGTTAAACGGGAAAATCAATTCCCAGCCGCCGGGCCTTCTGGTACAGGGTTTTGCGTTCGATACCCAGAGCGCGGGCTGCCTTCGACTTGTTTCCTTGATGTTCCTGCAAGACGCGGAGGATGTGCTGCCGCTCCATTTCCTCAAGGGTTGTGGGCAGCTCGTGCGTGGAACCATTGGCAGGGACAAGCTGCCGCTCGCGCTCCACGTCAGAAACTCCGATCTCGCCGGATGTGCAGAATATGGTCAGCCGCTCAATCAGGTTTTCCAACTCGCGGACGTTTCCCGGCCACGGAGCGTTCGTCAGCAATTGCAAGGCCTGATCGGTGATCTTCACCGCGCGTTTGTTCCTGAGGTTCGATCTTTTCAGGAAGTGTTGCACCAGCAGCGGGACATCCGCGCGCCGCTCTTCCAAGCTGGGAAGATTGATGACAACCACGCTAAGGCGATAGTAAAGGTCTTCGCGAAACTGTCCATGGCTGGTCAGCTTGGCCAGGTCGCGGTTGCTGGCGGCCAGTATGCGGACGTTGACCGCCGTGTATTTATGCGATCCCACGCGGCGGATCTGCTGTTCCTGTACAGCGCGAAGGAGATTGACCTGGAAGCTGGGCTTGGTCTCGGAAATTTCATCGAGAAACAGCGTGCCGCCATTAGCAGCCTCGAACAACCCGGGCCGGCTGCCGTCCGCGCCGGTAAATGCGCCCTTTTCGTGGCCAAAGAGCTCGCTTTCCAGAATATTTTCCGGAAGCGCCCCGCAATTCACGGGAACAAACGGCATTTGGGCGCGGTTGGAGTGATCGTGGATGGCACGCGCGACGAGTTCTTTCCCCGTTCCGCTGGCGCCTACGATCAATACCGCCGCGTCCGCCGGCGCTACCCGCGCGATTGCGCGGTACACTTCCAGCATTTTTGGCGTTCGGCCGATGATGGATGTCTCAGGACCTTCGTCCTGGCTCTCATGCGAGTGAGCCGATGGCCGGCGGCTGGCCTGGACCTTGCGCACCACTGCCAGCAGTTCGTCGATCAACAAAGGTTTGCCCAGATACTCAACGGCGCCCGATCCAATGGACTTGGTGACGGTCTCAACGCTGGTGTGGGCGGTCATGATGACGCATGCACAATGCGGCTGCAGTACTTTGACCAGATCAAGCACATTGAGGCCGTTGGTAGTTCCCAGGTACAGATCGATGAAAGCCAGCTGCACCGGCTCTTGCCGCAAGATTACTTCGGCTGCGGCTACGTTGGCGGCCGTCAGGCATTCGTATCGCTCGGCAGTCAGTATCGAGGTCAGCAGATTGCGGGTGGATTCGTCATCATCCACAATCAGGATCCGGAAGCTCTGGTTTGATTTGCTGACGGACATCGAAGTGCCTTTCTGCATTTCTGATTCGTTCTAGAACTTGTACCCGAGGGTCACGGAGCCCGAGTCCGCGCGGAAAGCCCCAGTGGTTTGCAGAAGATGGAAGTGGGAGTAATCTGCGCCCAGGTTCCATCTGCCGAAAGTGAAGTCATTTTTCAAGACCAATTCGCCTGCCGGGGTATAGCCGCTCAGTTCTTTAAGAATTTCTGCGCCACCGTAGCCAAGGTACTCAGCACGGTAGATCTTGCCGATCTGGAAGCGAATTCCGGCAGCCGCGAGATGGCTTTGATACTGGCCAGGGTTGAAATAACCATGATTCAAATTTTGCGAAAAGTGTAGATGACGGAAGGCATAGCCTCCGCCGATCGAAAGCGGGCCGAGACGAAGCCATCGGAGCACTTCAGCGGACTCATGTTCGGCGTGGTTCCCATCGGAGTAGTGCCTGAGAGAAAGGCTTCCGTTTACCGAAAAATTGCGGGTGCGGTAGTCCACGCGCGTGCGCCATCCCTGCGAGAGCAGATCGAAGAACGTGGAGTCCGTCGTGGGCGAAACATAGGAACGGGAGTATCCTCCGGAGATCAGAAGGTTCTTCCACGGGCGTAGCTCCAGATCGCCGGCGTACAGCGGATGGGTCGCGCTGTCTGTGAACCTGACCGCGCCTGCACCGCCGCGCAAGGTAACAAAGCGGTTGAGGCGGAACTGGACTTCCCCATTCCCGGAGATGATGGTCTGCTTCACTACGCCCGGCTTCCACAGCGACGTCTCTTCTACGAAGGACCTGGTAACGAATTTCGGGCTGAATTCGTATGCAAACCCTTGCGAAGAATAGAAGGATCGATTGCCGGAGCTGTCTGCGAAGAAGGATTCCACACTCTGCGCCCGATGGAAGTACTGCTTCTGATTTTCGGACTTCAGGTTCGCAAGATAGTCACTGTACTGCTGCAAGCCCAGACTGCCGGGATGCTCTTCCAGCGCCTGCTGCACTGCCAGGCGCGCCTCGGTTCTCTTGCCTTCCAGGACCAAATTGTGGACCAGGCCAAGGGACGCTGCTTCATCATCTGCGTTTGCCTGCAGAAGCTCGTGATAGAGCTGGTTTGACGCCGCGTAGTTTTGGCGGTAGCCGTAAATGTGGGCCAGCTCAAGCTTCGCGTCCCGGCTCCTTGGATCAGCGCGGAGCACGGCGTTCAATAAGTCAATCGCCTGAGCGTCGTGCCGCTCGTAGATATAAACTCGCGCCAGTTGTACCTGCAGGCTTGCATCATTGGGAAAGCGCCTGAGTCCTTCCTGGACCAGGCTTTGGGCTTTCTTGACATCATGTTGCTCCAGCGACATCCGGCTCTGGACAATAATCTGTGAAGGCCCAGCCTCCTGGGGTTGTTGCGCGAAGAGTGCCACCCCCGTCTGCAGAAACAGCAGGGCGGTGGCAACGGCCGCGATACTCCTCATGATTGAACTTGCTCCCAATTTAAAAGGTAGGTCCCATTTCCACGGCACGCAGTTATCCAGCCACTCTGAAATGCTGAAAAGTCAACCACTTAGCTGCGCACTCTTTGGCCCTGGTGTGTCCAAATAACCTAGTTGGGTGTAGTGAATTTACACACTCGGGGACTCTGGATGGATGGCATAGATAAGTGCTTTCCCCCGAACCGGTGCAAAGATTCATCACCGTAAGGGAATTTCGCCAGCGTACACCAATTCTAAAACCGCTCTGGCAAGCGAACGGAAGAGGCTTTTGCCCGCCTCTGGACAGCGAATCCGGCCTTTCATTATGCTTGTTCGCCATGAATCGCAGAGACTTCATCACCTCCGCAGCCGCCAGTGCCGCCGCAGTTGGTTTTGCGCGTTTTGCGCCAGCCCAAGGCCAAGATCAAAACCCTGAGTTCCATCCGATCTGGCAGCAGATCGAAAAGCGCCACGATGAGGCAGTCCAGCGCATACAACAATGGATCAGGCAGCCTTCGATCGCGGCGGAAAATCGTGGCATGACAGAAGGTTGCGAACTGACCATGAGTATGCTTCGTGATGCCGGTTTCGGCCAGGTCACGAAGGTGCCGACAGACGGGGATCCCGGAATCTTCGCCACGCTCGATGCCGGTGCTCCCCGCACTCTGGGGCTGTACTTCATGTACGACGTGAAGCAGGTTGATCCGTCCGAGTGGTCGTCGCCGCCGTTTGAAGCTGCCTTGGTTGATAAAGCAGGGTTGGGGAAGGTGATCATTGGCCGAGGCGCAGTGAATCAGAAAGGCCCGGAGGCCACCTTCCTGGCCGCGCTGCATGCCATCCGGGGAGCAGGGAAGAAGCTTCCGGTAAATCTGGTGTTTGTGGCTGAAGGGGAGGAAGAGATTGGTTCACCCCATTTTCCGCAAGTCGTGCAGCGGCCAGAAGTGCTTGCCGCATTGAAGCGCTGCAACGGCGTGTTCATGCCCTTTCCCTCGCAAGACGGGAGCGGCGAGGTGACCATCGACCTGGGCGCCAAGGGCGTAGTGGAACTTGAACTGGTTTCAAGCGGCGAACGCTGGGGGCGCGGCCCTAAGCGCGACATCCATTCGAGCAACAAGGCGCGGGTAGACAGCCCGGCGTGGCATCTGGTGCAGGCCCTGGCCACGCTCGTCTCCGCCGACGGAAACACGCCTGCGATTGAACACTACACTGACAAAGTGCGTCCGCTCTCCGATACAGACAGGAAGATGATCGCCATTGCCGCGAGTCGCATCAGTGAAGAAGGCACAAAGAAACAACTTGGCGTTGACCATTGGATTCATGATGTGAACTGGCGCGATGCTCTGGAGATGCTGGTATCGCAACCAACGGTCAACATTGAAGGCTTGGTTGGCGGGTATACGGGGCCGGGAGGCAAGACCATCCTGCCTCACAAAGCAGTGGCCAAGCTCGATCTCCGGCTGGTGCCTGACATGACCGCGTCGGATGCGCTTGCCGCGCTGAAGGCGCATCTGGCAAAACACGGGTTCGGGGACATCGAGGTGAATATGACCGGCGGATACGACCCAACCAGCACTCCGGCGGACTCGGCCCTCATTCGAGCGCAGGTGGCGGTGTACCGGCGGTCGGGTCTTGATCCAATCATGTTGCCGCGACTTGCCGGCTCGTGGCCGGGCTATGTATTCACAGGCAATCCCCTGAAAATGCCTGCGGGCCATTTCGGCCTGGGTCACGGTGGCGGTGCGCACGCTCCCGACGAATATTACGTAATCGAGTCGGCGAACCCCAAAGTGCAGGGAATTGACGGCGCAACGCGCTCGTATGTCGAGTATCTATACGAGATGGCCCGGACAAGCTAATTTTTCGAATAGATCAGGAATTTTCAAATCCAAAACAAAAGCGGGCTAGTGCTAACTTTCTTGCAAGCGCAGCCCGCTTCGAGTTGCTCCTTCTCTACTTGCGCTCAGGCTGTGGGCGCACTGCTGGTAGTTACAATGATGCCGCCAGATAGGCAGTCTACGATCTGTGAAACCGTCAGTAGATGAGGCTCATGCGTTCCGTATTGCAAGACAGCAGGAACCATTCTTCCGTTGGGTTCGACTAGTCCAGACGTAGGCCTGCCTGGAGGGTATGCGGTTCCGTAACCTGCGTGGGAAAGCGAGTAGGCCTTAACCAGATCTGGAAAAAAGCCGCATAGCAGGTAGTTGAAGAACTTGACTGCATGCTGCCCGTCATTGTCTTTTCCGGGAGACAACCCTACTGAAAATGAAAATTTGGTCACGTCAGAAGTGGATTGGGAGGAGGGTACGCAGGGGTCCTTTGTCCCTCTGCAAACCATCTTGATTTTGGATGGATCCTGCACTTGGTATTCAAGAATATGGTTGCTGGGCATGTGGCCCGTCCGGTGAGCCCCTGGAGGAAAAGCAAAAACGACGACATCAGGCTGCCCGTTGAACGAAATCGTCTTTGGGCAGGGAAGATCTATTGTGACAAAGTTGTTGGCCAATCGCCAGCGCTCCGTTTCGGCCGTGAAATCACGAAAACCGATGTCAATAATAGGCTTTGGAACCCTCTGCAGTCCTTCCTGCAACAATTCAAAATGATAATTTCCGGCCGGCTGCTGCCTCCCATTGAAACTGAACCCATGAGGCTCAATTGGGAATAGCGACTTCGGGCAATCGGTGCCCTTCGGGGGCGCGCTCGGCGAGGCAGGTGAGAATGCCGTGATTCGATATTGCTCTTGTTGCCTTCGCAGAACTAGCGCAAATGCGCCCTCCAGGGTTATCTGTAGCGTGTGGCACTCCCGGGAGGGTGTTGGCCTTTGACTTTCTCCATCGCATCCTATTGCACCTGCAATGGGTAAAATGCCAAGTCCTTTTAATAGCTGGCGTCTGTTCATGGTCCTCTTCTCCTGAAATCTTAAGACGGAATACAGCGTGTTTTCCCTGCAACCCGTCCCATATTACCTGTTTGGAGTTTTTGGGACATGATCTCCGCCAGCGGAGGAGGATGGATGTGTTAGTTGGTTCTTCCCGACAGGTTGAAGCTGGCCCAATAATAAGGGTGTTGGCGCGTCGCCAGGATTTCTCTTCGGGCCTCTGAAATGGATTGGGCCACAGTCTCATTTTTTCCCAGGTGGAGGTAAAAGCTGCTCATGAGTTTAGCGGTATTTTCAGAGTCAACATTCCAGCGGCTGGCGATCACGCTAGGGACGCCCGCGGCAAGAAAAGAGTGGACCAGGTTACCGGTATCCAATAGTCCGTCCTCCCCTCCCACGCCTGTTGAACACGCCGATAACACTGCCAGGCGGGAGCTCTTAAGGAGTTCAGGAGAGAAATCTGTTGCTTTCAACGAAGAACTCTTGCTCAGGACCAGATAGGCGCCAGTTCTGTCGGGCTTTCCATGGCCCATGAAGTGAAAAATGTGACTTTGAGAAAGCGCGCCTGCCACTTGTGTCCAGTTGGCGTGGTTAGAATCCATGATTTTTGAATTTGGAAAGGTTCGGGCAATCGTCTTTCGCTCTAATTCGTCCCCAGGCAAATAGCTGCTGCTATCGGTTTGCGAAGCATCCACGAGTAGAAGGGGTTCTTGCAGCCCGATTTCCCCCGGCATACGGATGTTTCTCTCCATCATCATGCCGGGCGAGTAGACGACGGAATATCTACCTCCAAAGTACCACCCTTCGGGACTCATGAGCGCTTCAATGGGCAGTCCATAAGCTGGCCGGTCCAGCTCAACGATGACGGGGCTCGACTCCGACAATTGCAGGATGATCGGCTGCAGAAGAATGGAAAACAACTTTTTTCCCTGCACCTGAAGCTCCGCGAGATCGGAACCTGAAGCAGCGCATTTTGCAACAAAATCACGTATGTCATGCGCAAGGTCTTCTTGCTTGATCTTGATCCACTTGCTCTGAACGTTCTTGCTGCCCGTAGTCCAGACTTGCAGGCCGTCCTCGAAAGTTGCATAAATCAAACGCGTTTCCTGGCGAGAAGGACGCGGACTATCCGTCCTCCAGCGAATTCTTGCCTGGGGTACGGCGGCAGTTTCCTCAAACCCTCCAGAATGAGATTCTCCCGCAAGGGGCCTGCCTTTATACCTCTCCCAGAACTGCAGCGCCTGATCGTCTTTCTTTTCCTCCAGCAGCACCCTGACCATCCCCCGGTAGCTCTCATCGGTGGCTTTCATCCATTGCATTCGTCTGCCGCTGTCCTTCAGCGAATACAGAGTGCTGTCCGCGATTTGAATTGCGGACTGATAAGCGGAGGAGGCCTGATTCAACTGCTTCAAGCGCAGATAGGTGTCGCCAAGCACACGAAAGTAATTTAATGATATGTAGTTATCCTGGGCCGTCTTGAGCAACTCGCCAACTGGAATGAGTGTTGACAACGCAAATTCAGAGTCGCCCTGCGCCAGGTGGAGGTCCGCTGCTTCGATTTTCGTGAGCAGATTGAAATTTCCGGCGTAATCTGCCAAATCTTTTGTTAGTAAGAAGGCCTTATGCTCTTCCTCTTTCGCTAAATTGTCCTCTTTAAACGTGGTCAAGATATTTGCCAACCGCGAATGGAGATGTGCTTCCAGGGAACGGTCTTTCCTGATGCCGCCGGCAGGATCATTCCGCATCTTCAGGGTATGTTGCAAGAGGGCGGCGGCGGTATAGAGAGAATCCGAGTCCCGGGCGCACTGCCACATCACCGCATAGAGTTGCTCAAGGCGCACCGGGGGATACATTCCCCGCCAGTAGTAATCGAGCCCTACTACTGCTTCTTTCCAGGCTTCATCGTATTTGTGTTGCTGTCGTTTAATTCCAGCAGAAAGTTGAATGTTGCGGAGGACCAGCACAGGAAACCGGGAATCTTCTGCTATTGTCAGGCCCTGCGCCAGATCGGCCGTGGCTTCCTGCAACTCGCCGGAAGAATTTCGACAAGACGCCTTTTCCAGAAAGAGCTGGGCCTGCAACCATCGGTAACCAGTACCGAAAAGCCTGTTTCCGAGGGAAACGGAATGCTGCAGACAATCGGACGCTCGCGAGGATCGTCGCAGTGCATAAACCTCTTCAATTCGTGCCCTCAACTCTCCGGGGGTATTGTGTTGCTGAGCAAAGATGTGAGCTGCGGCCCGCGCTTGATCCAGGGCTTGATCGTGAAGGTCTTCTTCATTTGCCAGGATGGCTGCACTAAGGGCACGGATCGCGGCCAAATCTCCGGGCCGGAGTGAGGCAAGCAGATCTCTTAACCACGGGTCCGAATGCTGCTCTAGAACGTCCGACAACGCAGCAACTGCCTTGTAAGAATCGCCCTTCGGATCTTCCACGGCCCTGGGAAGCCATAATTCCAAAGCTATGTTTTGATACTCTTCAGCTTCTACCGGAAGAGATCGCCCCGCAACATGACTCAAAAAAAAAGAGGGACGGTCATATCCCTGCTCTCTGGGAGGGCGGAGCTTTGATTTTGCTTCCTTCAGATGCATCTCCGCCTCTTTGGCCCAGGGACTCGAAGGATCCAGCTTCAGGTATTGCTCCCAGACGGGTACAGCCATATCCCATGCCTGGGTTTTTTCGTAAGCAATGGCCAGATCAAACAAGGCCACGGAGCGGTCCTGGCTGCCCAGCTTTGGATTGTGGAGGACCTCGTTGAGCAGATTGAGGGTCCTTTGCAGATTCGGAAGTTTCGCTTTGCTGTCGCGTTCAAAATAGGTGGCCGCGAGATCAATTTGCGTCCCTGGATTGTCGGCGCCTTTGGAGCGTGCCTTTTCTAATGTGGTTTCAGCGTCAGCCAGACTGCGCGCTGTGCCTTGGAATAAGGAGACCCTACCCTGAATTTGCAGCCAGTTCGGGTCCAATTTGCCGGATTTCAGCTTTCTCCCCACCAGCGCATTCGCATCTGACAGGGCCGGGCGATCATAGCCCAGATCCTGATCGCCGTCTCCACCCCGCTCAACCGGCATTTCACTGTAGGCAGCGTACGGCACATTGGTCAGCCGCATTTCCGTTGGACGTCGCTCAGCATAGGCCGCCGCAATCATTCGATCCGCGCGGTACAGCTCGAACCTTGCCCACAGTCCGGGACCTGCAGGAATCGCGACTAACAGAACTGCCAGTCCTCCGGCCAACACCATTTTCGGCCACCAACCGGTTGTCTTGGGCCATAATCTCTCGAATAGGGACCGCCGGGCGGGCCGCTCAGGGGATCCGAGTCCGTGTTCGCGCACGAACCGCTCCTGCCATTCCGGTCTTCCAGTGGCGAGGTTGTTCAGGAGGGTCTGGTCTTCGGGGTGCAAGTCTACCGAGAACTCCTCGAGATATTGGTTCAACAACGGGCCGCAATGGTCGCACTGCGCTGCGTGTTGAATGGTCGTTAAAGCGGTCTCGCGAGAGCAGATTCCGGCTGCAAGTTGTTGCAATAATTGCTCTTCGGGACAATCTGGATGGGGTGCATGGTTCACGAGTTCAGCCTCCAGGAGTCCATAGTGAACACGTTGGGCCTGCAGCACACGATCCCGACAGGATGTGCATTCGGACAAATGAGTTCCAATGTCTGCGTCTTGTCTGTCCAAACCTGTCTCGGAGCGCTGTTCTAGGTACTTATCTATCAGAGCATCCGTTAGATGATCGAGTGGCCGATTCATCGTGCTTGCTCTCCTTGCTCTTTAAGACGCAAAACATAATGTGAAACCTTTTGGCCCTTCGAATCACTATATGTTGGATATTTCATTCAATTTTGACTTAATCTGCCGTGCAAGTCTCAATAGCGTGCTTTCCACTCCTTTTACACTGAGTTCAATGGTAGGTAGCTCGGAGATCTCCCTGGCCGTGAGTCCTTGCTGGTGGAAAAGCCAGAAAATGGCATAATCTCGAGCGAAATTAGGCTCCGCAGCATACGCTTTCAAGCATTGATCGATTTGTCGCAGGCGCGCCTTCTTTTCGATCCGCTCAGTAAAGGATACATCCGAGGCGACCGTCGCATGGGCGAGTTCCAGGTCTTCCTCACCTTTGCCGCTCCCTCTTTTCTGGCTCAGGGACTTGCGATAGTAGTCCTGAACAACATTCGAAGCCACGACCTTGATGAAGCCGAAAACGGCGTTTTCGTGGTCACTCTCAATCTCCCTGAGGGCCCGAAAGTTGTTGCCGCAGAGCTTCAGGTAGGTCTCCTGGACCAAATCGTCAACCAGTCCCGCATCGGGCTGTCCCCACCGGCGGAGGGTTTTAATGATTACGCTGGCAATCATGGGCTGGAATGTGCGCACAAACTCCTTCCACAGGGATTCACTCCCGTTGGTCAAACACTGGCGCACCAATTCTTGAGGTAAGAGCTTTTCCGCATCCATGGCAAGGTGCCGTTCGCAAATTCTAAATCAGCAGCAATGGTTTTTTGAGTTTCTTAAGATATGAAATTTAGTGGATATTAAAATCCGGAGCAGCTGCCTGGGGAAAAGGACACAAGACCTTGAAAAGGAAACAAGACCTTGAAACGAGTTGTGAGCGCAATTTTTGTACCACGGAAGTAAAGATGGATGCAAAGATCTAATGTTTAATTTTCTTAACACAACATGTAAGAAGCAGTACAATTCTTTACGGAGCTGCGGATGAGCGTTTCCCCGACGAATAGCAGCGACTGTCTCAGATGGTTTCTTGGGAGGAGATTTTTATGCGGCGTTCAACAACTTTCTGTTGTCAGGTAATTTTGTTTTGTCTCGCCTCGGTGCTGATGGGATTTTCCCAGAGCGCATCGACGGCAACAGTCCGGGGAAGAGTCGTTGATCCTCAAGATGCGGTGGTTACCAACGCAACGGTAACCGCAACGAATACCGCGACCGGCATAAGCCGATCGGTATCGACGACGTCTGCCGGCGATTACGTGATCCCCAACCTCCCTCCTGGAACCTATGACGTTAAGGTCGAATCCAAGAGTTTTGCTCCCAATGAATCCAAGGCTCTGCATCTTAATGTCGGTGACCAGAGGGATTTAAATTTTAAGCTTGCCATTTCCGGAGCAAGTTCTACGGTTGAAGTTACAGCGGTAGCGCCGCTGATTGAGACCACCAAGACTGACGTTTCCACATCTGTCACCGACCTTGACATGGAACGGCTGCCCGTTTTCGCTGCCGGGAACGGCGCCGCTAATGATTACGCTCAGCTCGCATTGAGCGCTCCCGGTGTAAGGCTCGATACCAGCAGTGTCAGCAGCCCGCCCGACCTGATCGGTCCTGGCTCTATTAATGACCGTGGCAACCTCTACAATGTAGACGGCGCCAACATTACCGATCAGTTAGTTTCTGGACGCGCCGGTGGCATAGGCGCATCTGTAGATGAAGTCCAGGAATTCCAGGTCATCACGAATAATTACAACGCAGAGTATGGCCAGGCCGGTGGGTTGATCATCAATGCGGTGACCAAGTCCGGGACCAATGGTGTCCACGGTGAGGGTCACATGTATTTTCGCGGAAGGAACTTGGCGGCTTCGAATCCGTTTTATAACCTGAGCCTTTTGCCAGGGCCTATTGATGGGGCGAGGCGTGCGCCCTTTCATCGTAAGGAAGGGGGCTTTACTCTAGGCGGTCCTTTTATAAAGGACAGGTTCTTCTGGTTTGCCAGCTACGAGCTCAGCCGCCAGTCCCTTCCGATCACCCTGACCCCGCCTACCGGCCCAGTTACCATACAGCAACCAACCAACGATCTGCTGTATACGGGGAAGCTGGACTTCAAGATCACCAACAATCACAACCTGAGCGTTCGTTACAACGTGGATAGGCAACTCTTCGACAATCTGATTGTCCAGACTGCCAACAACATCACGCCGGATGTCCTTACGACCAACAATGTCCACAGCGCGGGCCTGAATGTTGGCTTGGTATCGACCTTGACGCCGACCTTGATTAACGAGGCCCGGTTCTTTTTCTACCGGACGGTGAATACCTTGCCGGACAAGACCACGCAGCCTGGACAGCTGCACTCCAGCTTTGCCAGCGGCGCTAATTTCTGCTGCCCTCAGGGCGGGCTCAACAAGCGATACCAATACATAGACAACCTTACCTGGACCCGCGGCGCGCATACCTTCAAAGTCGGCGCTAACATCAGTTACTATCCGTGGTTTTCGCTCTTTCAGCAATTCCATTTCGGCCAATATGCTGATTTTATCGGCGCCAATCCCTCGACCTTTACCGTTGGATTTGGCCCAGGTCAGGTGACCTCCAAGGACAACATCTATGGGTTTTATTTCCAAGATACCTGGAAGCTAAGCCGCAAGCTCACGATGAATGCCGGCATACGCTACGATGTGGAGGCAGGCGCGTTCAAAGGTGGAACGGTTAAAGGACCAAACGGTACTTGTTTCCAAGGTAATGGAATCATTCCCGCTTGCTCGTCTGACTACAACAACTTCCAGCCGCGTCTGGGCTTTACTTACGCGCCCTGGGAAAAGACCCTGTTCAAACTCTCGTTCGCAGAAACCACAGTATTGGCGTTTAACAACGTGGTTCTGGATTCCCTGAACTTCGATGGCACCACGTTGAACACTGTCGCAATTTCTAGAACTCCACCCTCGCTCCCGGATCCTTTTGCCGCACAGAGGGCAGCGGTGTTTGCGGCTTTTCCTAACGCCCCTCCTCAGGCTGCCTTGGCGGTGTTTGCCCCAGCCGGCGCGCCCTTTGGCCGTGTTCGCCCCATCGCGAACAACTTGAAAAACCCTGAAATCCGGGGCGTGAACTTTGGCGTTCAGCAGGAACTCAGCAAGACGCTCATGGTCGAAGCCCAATATATCGGACAGTTTGGTTTCGGCTTGTTTGGCGAGCGGGACAGAAATTACCCCACAATTAACGCGGACCCGGCCCATCCTGGCTTCTTCTTTTTCGGCCCCCGTCCGGACAATCGGTTTACCGCTGTCAGGACCAACGAAAACTCTCGTACATCGCACTACAACGGCCTGCTGGTGAGCGCCACCAAGCGCTTCTCTAACCACGTGCAATTCCTGGCCAGCTACACCTGGTCTCACTCTCTTACGTCAAGCGAAGATTTCTTTGGCCTTTCCGAGCCGGGAGATCCCCGCAACCTGCGTGCTGAACTGGGACCGGCATTCAACGATATCCGCCATGCGGCCAACTTTGAGGTGGTCCTGGAATCCGGGAAGGTCACGGAAACTCCCATCGCCCGTTTGTTTGCCAATGGCCTGACTCTGAGCTTCCTGGGTCAACTCCAGTCCGGTCGTCCCTATCCTATTTCTACCGGTACAGCCGGATTCTCCAATGCGCGCTTCTTCGGCGCCGGCAGCGAGACTCAACAACGGCCGAGCGTGCTGGCCGATGGCACGCTCACAACCGCAGGTATCGCCTCTTTCACCGGTTCGAATGCGCTCTTTGGCCCCGGCGCAGTGGCGAACTGCATCGCTGCCGGGTTCCCAGCCGGTCAGTGTCAATCAATCCAGAATACCTTCCTGGCTCCTGGCGGCGCGAGTGCGAACGGTGCCGTGGATGCCCTCACCGGGCAAATCGTTGATTTCCAGTTGCTGAACGGCACGGTTGGAAGAGATGCCGGACGCGGTTCTCCGTTCTACAAGATGGATGTCTCCCTGCACAAGGCAATCAAGGTGCCCAGGGCCGAACGTGTCAGCGTGGAACTGCGGGCTGATGCGTTCAACATTTTCAACCATGCCAACTTCCAACTTTATAACAGCAACGATGTTCTGAATGTTCTGGGCTTCTCGGCCAGCGCAGCAGGTGTGCCTAATTCGAACTTTTTCACATGCACCAGTTGCATGCGTCCAAACGGAACATTGATCGGGAGCGGCGGGCAGGTTCTACATCTTCAGGATCTCACGCATGGCAAGGTCAGCCCCAATCTCCTGCAGCCAGTTTTTGGCGGGCTAGGCGATCCGGCTTTTGCTGACATTGCACGCACTTTCCAGCTTTCGTTCCACGTGCGCTTCTAGCCAC
>DATMMY010000401.1:0-9638 GCA_035569515.1 Candidatus Solibacter sp.
GACGGCCAGGTCGCGCGCAGTGTGCAGCAACCGATCGTGGTTCTGCGCAATGTGAGTCATCAGGACCAATCCGTAATCCGTCAATTTGCCTAGTCGGATCATTCGTTAATGCCCTCTCCTCAGGGTCTCAGAAGCGCGCCTGCATACACAGATTAAATAGTACTGATCTGGTACAATTTAATTGTACTGCGTCGATGGCACAGCTGCCAGGCCCTGCGGCAAAGGTTCGGCAAGCTGGCGGCTTCCGGCCCAATTGCACGTCGTCTTAGGCTGGTGGCCCCCGGTGGCGTGTCGGTCTGAATCGGCCAGACCAGCGGGATTCGTTATGTTGTTAACTCGGAGAGCGTGTTACGGTCTCCTCGCTGCGCGGCACTTGGCAAGACACGCTTGCGAGGGCTCGTTCAGTGCCAATGATCTGGCGGAATTCTACAGATTGCCCCATGAAGCATTGGCCAAGATCCTCCAGCGGCTTGCCACAGCCGGGGTGCTGATGTCCCACCACGGGACTAGGGGCGGATATACGCTCGCCCGTGACCCGAGGCGCATTTCCGTATTCGACGTGATCAAGGCAAGCGATGGACCACGGCGGAGCGGTCTTCACGGCGAACACTGGCGTCACCTGGAGTCCGTCCCTGGTTACCATGCCCTTAGCAAGGTGAGCCGGCTGGTCGAAGATATGCTGCGCGCTCTTACGATTCAGGACATTCAGGACATCGAAGAAAATGGCTCCACCGCCGCAGGTCTCTCGCGCGATGCTTCATCGGCTGGAAGCGGTACGCGTCTCTAGGTGGAAGTTTCGGTAGTAATGAAGCAGTTTGGTCCAGGCATGATCGTTAAACCATAGTTCAGAAGCTGGCGCTGCCTGTCCTATACAATGGTAGTACTCTAAAATATACCCATCGTATATCCTGGCTTTTTCCCTTTACATTACTCTTGACGCAAGCTCTTACCCCATGCCTATAATCGTGCGCTCCTTCGTGGTCCTGACGGTGTGAGAGGTAGTACCGCGGCGACGAAAACACAATGAAAAGACAGTCGCTTTTCATGCGTTCGCAAACCATAAATCAAGATAGTACTTCAGAATCTACTTGACCAGACTTGTCACTGCAGATGCAGTCTAAGGAATCAATCTACAATGAATATACGCAATCTTGCTATCTTTGTAGTAAATACTCTCTTTAGCAAACTTTTCGCTGCTTTTATTATTCTTTGTTTCATTGCGCAAGCTCCTTCTCCCATAGTCCATGCTGCTACTCCTGAAATTGAGCGCCGAGTGGAATCAATCCTTGGCCGGATGACCCTGGAGGAGAAGATCGACATGCTGGGCGGTGTCGATAGCTTCTATGTTAGAGGCTTTCCCCGGCTGGGACTGCCTCGATTGAAGATGGCCGATGGGCCGATCGGAGTACGCAACGATGGACCGGCAACCACCATGGCAGGGGGAATCGCGCTGGCTGCTACATGGGATTCTGATCTCGCCGGCCGTGTGGGCAACGAGCTCGGCCGGGATGCGCGGGCCAAGGGAGTGCATTTTCTGCTGGGACCAGGCGTGAACATCTATCGAGCGCCAATGAACGGAAGAAATTTTGAATATCTCGGCGAAGATCCATTTCTCGCCTCTCGCATTGCTGTGAGCTACATCAAGGGCGTTCAGAGCCAGGGAGTAAGCGCTACCATCAAGCACTATATGGGAAACAACTCGGAGTTCGATCGCCATAACTCCGATTCAGTGATTGATGAGCGCACCATGCGTGAAATCTACCTTCCCGTGTTTGAAGCCGCGGTCAAAGAGGCGCATGTTGGCGCCGTGATGGATTCCTATAATCTGACGAACGGCGTCCACATGACGCAGAACAGGTATCTCAACACAGATGTTCTCAAGAAAGAATGGGGGTTCGACGGCGTCCTTATGTCCGATTGGACGTCAACCTACGACGCTGTGGAAGCCGCTAATAGTGGTCTGGACCTGGAGATGCCTTCCGGTAAGTTGATGAACAGGCACACGCTGCTCCAGGCGGTCGAACAGGGTAAGGTCTCGGCTGCAACCATTGACGACAAGGTGAGGAGAATTCTTCGCAAAGCAGCCGAATTCGGGTGGCTCGACCACGACCAGCTGGACCTGTCCATCCCGCGCGCTAACCAGCAAGGCAGCCAGGTTGCTTTGCAGGCGGCGCGTGAGAGCATCGTGCTGTTGAAAAATGATGCTTCGCTGTTGCCGCTGAATAAAGAGCGGATCAAGTCAGTTGCAGTTATCGGCCCCGATGCTTATCCCGCAGTTCCCGTTGGTGGAGGCAGTGCCAGGGTGCAGCCTTTCGCAGCCGTCAGCATTATGGAGGGCTTCAGCAAATACTCAGGCACTGGTGCCCAAACATACTACGCGCGGGGCCTGTCGACTTTGAGCGAACTGGCGGAGGCCACGAATTTTTCTACTGCTCCCGTCGATGGGCAGCCGGGTCTGCATGTCGAGTACTTTAGCGATCCCGAATTGCAAGGAACACCGATCACGACTGGAACGGATCAGCACATCAATTTCACCCAGCAGTCCCGTGCCGCCTTGCCCAGGGGCGGGGTTGCCGAGCGGTGGACAGGTTACTATGCCGCTCAGAGTAAGGGAGTCTACGATATTTTTGTGGCCTCAACGGGAGAGGACGGCGGTTATTATCGGCTTTACGTGGATGGAGACATGGTCTTTGACAACTGGAAGTCGGCAAAGACCCTGGCAAATTGGAAAAGTTTCTCACTCGAAGCCGCACCGCACAAGATCGTGCTGGAACACCATGGGCAATCAAGATGGTTGGGAAGAAGACTCCAGGTGGGAATTGTCCGCCACGACTCTGTGGTCGACGAAAGCGCCAAAAAGCTGGCGGCCAAAGCGGACGCGGTAGTGCTCGCCGTAGGGTTTGATCCGGAGACTGAGAGCGAAGGCGCCGACCGCACCTTTCGCCTGCCTCTGGGCCAGGAAGAACTTATCCAGCAGATAGCAGCGGTCAACAAAAACACTATCGTGGTAGTTACATCCGGAGGAGCGGTCGATATGGTGCCATGGATCGATCGTGTCTCAACTGTCCTGCAGGCCTGGTATCCCGGACAGGAGGGCGGCACGGCCCTCGCAGAGATTGCGTTTGGGCAGGTCAATCCGTCCGGGCGCCTTCCCGTTTCCTTTGAACGGCGCGAAAGCGATAACCCCACTCACGATAGCTATTACCCTGGTCCTGATGGGAAAAAGGTTGTCTATAAAGAAGGTATCTTCGTAGGCTATCGGGGATATGAACATAACGGCACAGAGCCTCTCTTCCCCTTCGGTTACGGACTGTCTTACACCAGCTTCACCTATAGCAACCTGTCGATAGCCGAGTCAGCAGCAGGGTCAAAGACGAACAGCGGCACGAACTCATCAGGCCACAGTTTTCAAGTGAGCTTCGACGTAACCAATACTGGAACGCGCGATGGGGCTGAGGTACCGCAGGTGTACGTAGCAGACAAACATGCCAGCTTGCCGCATCCACCCAAAGAACTGAAAGGCTTTGCCAGAGTGAACCTGCGGGCGGGTGAGAAGCAGCGAGTTACCCTGACTCTGGATGAACGCTCCCTCTCCCACTATGACGTGAACTCGAAACAATGGCGGGCCGAGCCGGGCCAGTTCGAAGTCCTGGTAGGGCGCTCCGTTAAGCGGATTGAACTGAAAGGTACGCTCACGCTGCCCGAAACGGCCGGCCAGCCAAAAATCTCTTCGCGTTGACGTCGGTCGCTTTTCTGGTTATTCAAAAATTGGCGCCAGCCTTCCGAGGACCTCCTCCATGATCGCATTCGGAACGCTTTCCAGTTTCTTGCCGCCGCGCGCTCTCAGATCGAGCGCACGGGGCTGGTCGCAGCGGACAACACCTGTGGTTTTCGTTCCTGCACCCGTCAGCGGCACGGCAAACCCGGCCATCCGTACGAAACTTCCGCCGGTCGTGATGGGAAGAACCACAGGCACTCTCGTGACCTGATTGAATGCCTCTGGCGACACAATCAGAACCGGACGGCGGCCCTTTTGCTCATGTCCCTGCGTCGGATCAAGCGCGACCAACCAGATTTCGCCACGCTTCATCAGATAAGCTCGCCGCCCACAGGTTTGTCATTGAGCCATTGACGCTCTTCCTTCCTGCGGGGCGCCTTAGGATTGCATTGCTTGAGCAGTTCAGCCAGGCTATAGCGCGGTCGCGGCTGCGGGTCCACGACCAACTGGCCGTTTCGTACTTCGAGGCTGACCTTGGCTCCTGGCTGCAAATTTAGAATCTCAAGCACAGCGCGCGGTACAGATAACATGATCGAACCGCCGACCTTACGTAGATTTGTTGTGTGCATAGGCATCTCTCTTTAAGTTATATTTTAGTATAACATTTACTGGGAAAGGCCTGCACGAGACCGGTAATCGTGCTGGGGATAATTCAGTCCCTCCTGATCTCGCCAAACATTTAGGGGTAAATTTTCCTGGCCGCCGTCTTAGTAATAGCTGTATACTCAGCGGGAAGGTAGGAATCTCGACGAACCCGTTGTCATCCGCGAGGACACTAACTTTCGTGGTCTTTTTCTCTCGTAGCCATTCGTGTGGGCGGTAGTTTTATGTGGTTACCCCCCACCCTTTTTTATACTCTATTACTACTCCAATACTACTTTGGACAAAAGAAGGTGCCCAATTCGTGATAATTCAGCTGCGCAGTGCAAGTCGGCACCCGCAAGAGTCAGGCTGGCACAAACGGCGTTCAGGTCGGCACCGGGGGCGCTCAAGTCGGCACAAACGGTCTTCAAGGCGGCACAAATCGGCCTCAAGTTGGCACAAAAAAATAGCTCGTTACACATAACCCCAATGTTTTCAACGCGCCGATCCCAAAATGTGCCGGGGTGTGATGCAATTTTGCAGTTTCTCGAAAAAACAGAGTAAACGTAGCGGCGTAGCGGCTACTTCGGAAGGTTTTCGGATTTTTGGGAAGTATGTCTTTCAAGGTCCCTCCGATCTACCCGCGCTGGCGCGCGAGTAGATCTTAGGATGACGAACTGTTTTTTTTAACGTCTGAATAATCCAGGTTAGGGTTGTTGTCTGAGCGACCACGCCTGCGCGCCGGTTCCGTTGCAATCAAAAATCTGCAGGTGCACGCCATTGGCAGTGGAAGCGCTGGGCACATCTAAACATCGGCCGCTGCCACGTCCAACGAACTTGAACAAGCCATTGCCAAGGGAAACAGGCTGCCATTGCTGGTTGGAGCCACCGCCAAACTGCCATAGCTGGATCAGGCTGCCGTTTGTTGTACCAACGTTGGTGACGTCCCACGCCTCAGCAGGCGCGCCGCGGCTCACAACTTTGAAGAAGCCGCTGTCGGTGGGCTGGAATTGCCATTCCTGGTTCGACTGTTGGTTGCCGCAGGCCCACTGTTGCACAGCCGTGCCATTCGTGGTGCCAAATCCGGTTGCGTCCACGCAGGAGCCGCTGTTTTGATTCACTACGTTGTACCAGGCGCTGCTGTTAATACCGCCGCCACCACTGTCGGCCCTGTAAACACGAACATAGTCGACCAGCATGGTCGCCGGATTGGGTGTCGAACTATTGGTAAATCCCGGGAAACCTCCGCCGCCAATGGCGAGATTCATCAGGATGAAGAACGGCTGATTGAAAACCCATTGACCGTTGACGCCTGGAGTGGAGGGAGTCACTGTGAAAAAGGGCTGTGTGAAGTCGTCGCGGTAGAACTGCATCTGGTCCTGCGACCAGATCACGCCATAGATATGATAGCCGGCATCATCTGTTCTTCCGCCATTCGCAAATGCGGTGGTTTGCCCCACTCCGTTGCCCCCGGAGTATCCAGGCCCATGAATGGTGGAGGAGGTGACGTTGGGCCCGTATCCCTGGACCCATTCCATGATGTCCTGTTCACCGCTTTGTGGCCAACCGACACTACCGATGTCGGCACCCAGCATCCAGAATGCCGGCCATAGGCCTGCGCCCACGGGAAGCTTCATCCGGGCTTCGATGCGCCCGAACTGAAATTGTGCCAGCCCTTGGGTCTTCATGCGGCCTGAGGTCCAGGTTCCGCCGGAGTTTCTCGCCTGGATGACAAGGTTGCCGTTGCCGTCTTGAAAGATGTTTGGGTTGCTGGCACTACATGGAGAGGTATTAGAGCTCGGCGCACAGTAGATCTCGAGTTCACCGTTGCCAAAGCCTCCACCGCCCGTATCGTAGGTCCATTTTGAGGGATCGGGAGCCGCGCCTCTTGGACCATTGAACTCATCGTTCCAGACCAGAGTCCAGGTGGTCTGGGCGCTTGCACTGGCGGCAAAGAACGTGGCTACTAATAGAGTGAAAGCCAGAGCTTTCAGAATTTTGGGGTGAGAAACAAAAGCAGATTGCGACTGCCTTGAAGCGACAGTTGCACAACGACGAGATTTACCATTCATATCAAACATCATCGACGTGTCTCCTTTGTGGTGACTCTGTAGCCACCGGCTGTTATGAGCAGCAATCAATGGTTAGGTTGTTGGATAGGTCGGTCCTTGCGTTGCTAGGGCTGCTGTACGAGTCTCCAGGCCTGCGCGCCAGTCCCATTACAGTCGAAGATCTGTAACTGCACACCGTTTGCCGTGGAAGCGCTCGGTACATCCAGGCAGCGACCGCTGCCGCGTCCGACGAACTTGAAGGCGCCGTTGCCGAGCGAGACGGGCTGCCATTGCTGGTTGGTTCCTCCGCCAAAATTCCAGAGCTGCATCAAACTGCCATTGGCGGTGCCGACATTCAGGACGTCCCACACCTCAGCTGGCGCGTTGCGGTTCACAACTTTGAAGAAGCCGCTATCGGTGGGCTGGAACTGCCACTCCTGGTTGGACTGTTGGTTACCGCAGGCCCACTGCTGCACAGTGGTGCCATTGGTGGTGCCCCGTCCGGTGGCGTCCACACACGCTCCGCTGTTTTGATTGACTACGTTGTACCAGGCACTGCTGTTAATACCGCCGCCACCATTCACGCCGCCGAACAACGCGGGTGCAAGCGTCGGGTTGAGGAAGAATGCATTTGCTGTAGTCCACTGCGACCAATCGTTTGCGATGGTTGCTGCCGAGTCCGATTGAATATTGGGCACTGGCGGCAGGCTGTTGTTTGTCTCATAGAGTCCCCAGTTTCCCTTGGTCGACTTGTAGGCCCATACCGTCCAGCTCAGATTGTTGTTGTTATATTGGTTGGTTGTGAACTGCCACACGTCGGTGCCGTTCGCGAAGTCATTGAATTCGCCGATGTAGCCCGGAACATTCCAGGACGCATGGCTCTTAAATTGGTTGACCTGATTGACAGCTCCATTTTCTACCGCGCTGGCCGTTCCACTCCACTGGTACTCATGCATTTCATAAATTACGTTAGTCCAGCCAAAGGTAGAGGGAGGAGGAAGCATATCCCAATTCCAGCTGCCGAATGTTCCTTCAAGAATGCAGATATGTGTTGGATCCTGGCTGCGCACAGCATTGTAGAGATCGTTTTGGGCATTTACGGCAGCTTGATTGCTGGGCGCATTCATCGGTTCATTCAACAAATCGTAGGCTGCAACATTTGGATTTCCGTTGTAATGGGCCGCAATATTCATCATTATTTGATTGGTTGCTGCCTGGTCCGCGCTGCTGGTCCAATATGCATTTAGATTTTGCTGCCCGGTATCCTGGCTGGTGGACTGCGCTCCCACTACGCCATGCATGTCAATGATCGTGTAAATGCCGCGGGCAGCAGCTTGACTGACCACCCAGTCCAGCATGGTGAAGGCATCGGACCGCCATTGACCATTGAGTGTTTCGAAATTTGCCCACCATACCGGCACGCGTATGACGTTCATGCCTTCTGCTCTGATGTTGTCTAGGTCAGCCGTTGTTATCCAGCTTTGCTGGTAGGTCTTGATGAGGCTCTGCTCTGTTGCCACTCCAAAGCGGTTATCGAGCGTCTGGATAATGCTGAAATTGTCGGGCAAGCCGGAAGAGTCTGCCGGGGTCATCCAGGTTTCAATGGTCAGCCAGCCGCCCAGGTTCACGCCGCGTAACGATATTATTTTGCCGTTGGCGTCCACGATGTTTTGTCCGCTGGTGTGGAGGAAGCTGAGAGATTGTGCCTGGACCAATTTGGCACTGTAGCTGAAGAAAACTAACAAGCTCATTGCTGCCACAACAGATTGGCGCAGTATTCTTGAAAATCGACGTGGATCAAGAGAATCTGCTTTCACGGTTTGCTCCTTGCGTAGGGTTATCGAGTGAATCGTTGAAGGCAAGTGTTGTATGGGAGCCGGAAACTCCAGCAATTGCCGCCGAAAGCTTAAGCTGGAAGTAAAAATAAAACTACTGTACAGGCGAGCAGGGGATAGATACGGCGTTGGTATAGCTAAAGAATGGGAAATTTATGAAGCGGGACTGCCTGGATAAACCGTTAAGCCGCGAATGCTGAATGTTTTCTAATGTTTGTATCTTGATGAAGTTACTATATCCATTGCAAATGATTCTTAAGTCTTATCCTCAACCTATAAGCTTTGTCATCCTGAACGCAGCGCCGCGAAAAAATTGGTCGTGACGCAATCGTAAGGCGCGGAGTGAAGGATCCCTTACGAATTCCAACCAAGCGTAACAACGGAATCAGCAGGAAGCGGTACCTCGACCGCGCTTTTTCCTTGTTTAATCCAAACTGTCCGTGGGGCCGCGCCGGTGTTTGTTAAAACCAAAGCATGAGAACCGTCAGGGTTCTCAGCGGCCACATGATGAATGTCTTTGATTTCACCATCGGATTGAACGATCGTAGCTGCTCGTCGAAACGCCCGCGAGTAGTGAGCAAAAGCCCAATACTGCCCGCTTCGTATGATTTCCCTGGTTTGAGAATGGACCGTGACCAAACCGCCGCACGAGAAAGGGCCTACATTTGGCTTACCATATTCGTCCAGGGCCAAATTCCATCCAATGATGCACCGTAATCCATTCTTTAGAATTCCACAGAATGTCTTGCTCCACTTTGCCCAATCCAGCGAGTAATTTGGATCAGTAATGTCCGGTCCTCCTTCGGTCCAATACATCTCAGCGTCCGGATGCGCGGCAAGCACCCTTTGCACCAGGTCTGGCTGCCCTAGATATCCATGCCAGGCAATCGACTTCGTGTATTTGCGCACTTTCTCATCGTCGAGTTCACAAATGGCTCTGCCCCAGAGGTTATAGTTGTGATCAATCAGCCATATCTTCGTCTTCAACCCTGCCTTTTCGATGGCGTGGCCCAGGTGTTGCCCTACATACTCGACTTCGATCTCTTGTGGAAGTAAGCACGCTGGCATCCGGCTGTCCTGATCTGTATCAACCTCGTTCTGAGGAGTCACAGCATCGACTCCAACGCCCTCGGCTTCATATGCCTGTAGAAATTTCACAACATAGTTTGCATACGAGCCGAGGTACCGGCGGCGAAGAGTGCCGCCCAGCATCGAATTGTTGTCCTTCATCCAACTCGGCGGACTCCAGGGAGAAGCCAGAAGGAACAGCTTGTCGTTGATCTGGCGTGCGCGTCGAAGAACCGGAAGAATGTAGTCGCGATCATGGGCAATGGAGAACCGTGATAGTTCAGGGTCCGGACTGCCTTCGTTATAGCTGTATACCTCTCTTGC
>DATMMY010000402.1:0-8489 GCA_035569515.1 Candidatus Solibacter sp.
ATTTGACGTATCCGCCTGCCCGACGGCATAGCACCGCACGAGTTCCGTCCGATTGGCCGGCAGACTGCTGAATAAAGCGCATCGATTCAGGCCACAAGTTCTGCTCGTGCTTGTGAGGATTAAAAACCGCTATTGTTTTGGCGCAGGCTCAATCCGGTCGTGGAATTTAGAAAAGAGCCGTTGAGCTGCTTCTACAAGGTTGTTCTCTCTGGCCTTCTGCTTCATCGCGAATTTTGGCTTGTCGGTGGCTGTCCAGAGCGGTCTCTTGCTCTTGGCGTCATAAACCGTGATTTTGATTGGGTCGGAAGAGATTTCTTTGCTGCTGGAGTAACCTTTTTCCGGCTGTCCGGTTTCAGCAGATGTTTTGACGGAGACCCGGGCGCCAGAATCCTCCGGCGGTGCTGAAATTTCCATAACAATGTCGGCTTTCTCAGCCGTATCTACCAGGACGTATCTTCCCCATCCCTCAAAACCGGAGTTAATTACGTTGTAGGGAATCTCGCTCCCTCCGGCGTTCTTGAGAAAAATATTCTTTGCTGAAGCCAGCCGGTCATGAGTTGCAGCAGGCGGAGTGGTTGGCGCTGGCTTGGTTTCCGGGGTCGATTGTTGCGCCCCGGCAATCAAAACGCTCGTGCTGAAAAGAATAAGAATGATCAACTGCAACAACGAACGGCGCATGAGCTTCCTCCAATGTGCTTCCGTCTGCCAACTCTATCACTTTGTCCGCTTTTTGCCGCCATCCAAAACAATACTGGAGGGTTCTCGTTCACTGGCAACAGCGATTTCCGTTACCCAATCTGTCCAGAGCGCGCTGTCGCCACTCGACAGCAACTGTTTTCCATCCAACACGGCATCTACAAAGTTCTGAATGCAGGGATAGTGCGGATTGCTGTGCATAGGAAGGTCTTCCCGGCCTGCGGGACTTACCAGCGATGGGCCGTTAAGTGGCGACAGCTCCATTTCCCCCTCAGTTCCGATGACGCGAAACTCATCACGCTGAACCTGCGAATTCCAGCGCACGTCGATGATGGCATGCAAGCCGCCGGAATACTTAATCACCACCGTTGCGGAGTCCTCGACTGGAATCTTATGTACGGCGTTGGAAAGACAAGCACGGACATCTTGAGGCTGGCCAAAAAAAGAATTGAGCAGATCGATGCGGTGGGAACCGACATCATAGAGCGGCCCTCCACCGGACTGGGCAGGATCAAGCAGCCATGATCGCTTCACGCCCTGAACCGGCATGCCTCCATGGCAGGTAGCAAAAGCCATCACCGGCTGACCGATGACTCCCTGGCGTAACAATTCAGCGGCGCGTTGTACCTTGGGATAGTTACGCCGGTAGTACGCCACGCCCAAGGTCCGGCCTTCATTCCGCGCTGTATCTGCCATACTCTTAGCTTCGGCAAAGTTCATCGCCATTGGCTTCTCGCACAGCACATGCATGCCCGAACGGAGGGCGTGAAGAGTCAGCGGGGCATGCAAGACGACAGGCGTTGCTACATAGACAGCTTCAAAACCACCGTGATCCAGCGCCTCATCGAGACTGGTGAAGGCCGGCACCCCATAAGGTTCGGCCTTTGCTGGATCACGCGTTACAATCGCCGCCAACCGACTGCGTTTTTCTTCCAGTATTGCCGGGATCACCCGCCTAACTGTAATGTCACCAATGCCTAGCACCAGCCATCGCATCATGCGCTACATCTTATCGTGTTCGTGCACAGGGGGCCGCCAATCGGGGATACACAGATATAGCATCGATCCTGCTTCCGGATGGCACCGTGCGTACAATTCAGACCGCTCATTCGGTCCCGGGACTTGTACGAAATCCGCATGAATAGACAAACGAACGGGGCCGAATTCGGCCCCGATTTACGGGTTGAGTCTCAGCGTCCGACCGCCCAACACCTTCCGCTCAATACGTGAATTTCAACCCAAACTGAATCTGTCTCGCGTCAAATGAGCCGGTGATCTTGCCAAACGATGCTCCGCTTGAGAAGTTGCTGTTGGGCGGCAGGAAGTTGGTGTGATTCAGGAAATTGAAGAACTCCGCGCGGAATTGCAATTGAGTATGCTCACCGGGCAGGCGGAAATTTTTGTTGGCGGCGAAATCAAGCTGATTGAAGCTCGGAGACCGGGCAATATTACGTCCGGCATTTCCGAAGGGAGTGCCGGTTGGTACCGCAAAGGCCGCCGCATCCAGGTAAGGCAACCCATTGGCAGGACCTCCACCTTGAAGAAGCGGGTTCCCGATGAGGTTAGGCCGGTAATTATTGGCTCCGCGAAAATCCTGCTGAATGCCTGACACCAACAGGCTGGCGGCGGGACCATAGACCACGGTGATGGGCTGTCCGCTGCTTGCCTGGTTGATGGTGCTGATTTCCCAGCCGCCAATGATCTGGTCCGCGAAGGCCGGCACAGCATTCAAAAATCTCCGTCCTTTGCCGAGCGGGAGTTGATAAACAACGCTGGTGATGTTTGTGAATGTCTGATCATAGGCGGAGGTGGCCCGTTCGGCAGCCAGGTTGTAAATGTTCTGGGGAGCAGGGAAGTTGCCGTTGGGATTTTCGAGCGATCCCGAACCGTTGTCGATGGCGTGGGAATAGGTGAATGAGTTCAGCAGCGTGAGCCCGCCAGAGGAGTGATGCTCAAAGCGCATTTGCAAGCTGTGATAGTTTGCGTCGCCACCGTTGAACGCGTAGGTAATATCTCCGAAACTGGGAATTGGCCGATGCTGGGCAAGCGTGCCGCTGGTAAATGGCTGGGCCTGATTAAAATTGCCGAAGAGAAGCAGCTTGAGCGCATGGTTCCCTACATACGCCACATCGACAAGGGTATTTCTTCCTAATTCCCGCTGTACCGAAAGAAACCAGCTTTGGACATAGCTGGAGCGGTAGTCTTTAGGCACGTAAGTGATGTTGGCGGTGAGAGGATTGAAGTTGCTTGGAGCGGTGATTCCCGCCGGATATCCCTGGTCCGTTGCCCGGAAAGCTGGGTCCCGAGGGGCAATCTGATTTACAACTGCATTGATCACCTGAGGTCCATTGATGGCCAGCAGATTTCCTGCGCCGGCCCGGTCGTAGTGGATGTAACTGATGCCGTAGCCGCCGCGAATCGAAATCTTGCCGGTGGGAGCAAAGGCAAAGCCCAGCCTTGGAGCAAAGCCTTTTTGGTCCGGGTTCACAAGCGCCCGGCTCGATAGGCCTCCGTCGTGCGCGGAAATCATGCTGACCGTTGTCGGATCAAAGTTCGTAAGATGATTGTCCTTCTCGTAATACGGGGTGGCATATTCATAACGCAGGCCCAGATTCAACGTCAGGCGGCTGGTCACTTTCCAGTCGTCCTGAATGTAGGTGTAGTGCTGTTGCTGGCGGAGATGCGCAATGAAAAACGTGCTTAAGGCGAATTGCGAACGTGCCCCAAAGAGAAAGTCGGCGAGATTAAACGCCGGAGCGTTGGCAATGGCCGGCAATCCACCTCGCACACCGGTGGGAAAGCGGCTGAATCCGCCGGCGTAACTATCGCGTCCATAAAGAGGATTTACGTCCTGAACCGTTGTGCCAATCCACTGATACTCATAACCGGTCTTGATCGAGTGACGGCCGTGAATATAGGTGTAGTTCACCTTGGGGTTGTAGACCAGAGGATATTGCCATTGGGGATTCGTAGCCTGCCGGCCCAGGTCGGAAAATCCGGAGATCAATTCTGTAGGTATTCCTCCAGTAATCTGCCGGTCCGTGGGCAGTCCAGAAATGCCAAACAGGCTTTGAGCGCTGGCAGAACCCAGGGCGAGAGGGAATTTGCCACCCTTGGTGTAGGAGATGCCGAAGCGGGCTTCCAGCAGTTGCGTGGTGCTGCGGGCCCATGTCCAGCCAGTGGCAAGCTGTTGGTTCAGCACCCGAATGTTCCCGTTCCCCGATCCCCCGGAAGGCAGGGGAATGGGAGGAAAATCCACCAGGTTCGCCTTGCGCTGGCTGAGACGGAGGAACGAATTCATGTTTTCGCTGAATTGATAATCGAATTTTGCGTCGTACTTGTCGGTGTTATTGGTAAACCGCTGAGTAGTGACGAAGTTATTCGCTGCTGCTGAGTTGGTCGGGGCTGGCAGGCCGGCAAGCACTCGCTGGGCAAAAGGAGAGATTACCGAACCGGGAATCTGCGTGCCGGCTGGATATTTGACTCCTGTCAGTGGATTGAAGACGTCCACCGGTAGGACTCCTGCGCGCTCCGCCACGGTCGGAAGAGTCAATGTAGCTACGATTCCCCTGACCTGCCGGAACCCCTCGTAGTCGAGCAGATAGAACGCCTTTTGCTTTCGGATGGGCCCGCCCACCACAAAGCCGAATTGATTGCGGTTGAATTGGGGCTTGCGTCCGTCAGAAGACTTAAAGAATCCCCCGGCGTTCAATGCTGTATTCCGTAAAAATTCATAGGCCGTCACATGCAGATTGTTGGAGCCGCTTGCGGAGGCCACGTTGATGGTTGCGCCTGCCGCCCTTCCGTATTCGGCGCTTGCATTGTTGGTGACCACCTGAAACTCAGCCAGAGCGTCCGGCGAGGGCTGGATTACCTGATTGGAAAATCCCTGGTTGCTGGTGCCATAGGCATTATTGTCGAGTCCATCCAGCAGATAGTTGTTGAAGGTGCTGCGCAGACCGTTCACATTAAATGAGCCTTCGCGGTTGGTGGAGATGCTGCCAGTGCCCACCGCGGACTGCCTCACGCCGCTGGTGAGCAGCACCAATTGCGAGTATTCCCGCCCGTTGAGTGGCAGCTCGACTGCCTGCGTCTTGGAGACGATCTGGCCGCGCTGGCTTGAATCGGTTTCCAGCAGGCTCGGAGCTCCCACAACCTCAACTGTCTCGCTGACTTGGGCAGGCGAAAGCGTCAGGTCGATTCGCCGCCGGGTGTTTACATCAACCGTCACATTGCTGACGGCCACCAATGCAAAGCCCTGCCGTTCCACCGCGACTTTGTAGCGGCCAGTACGCACCGAGGCGAATTCGTACTCCCCGGCTTCGCTGGTGCTGGTTTGAACGGCAATGCCTGTATCCAGGTTGATGAGTGTGACTTTAGCGCCGGGGACAAGGGCTCCGCTTTGGTCGTGAACGGTTCCCAGGACATTGCCGCTGTCAAACTGAGCGAACGCAGCGCACGACAAACACAGCAGAAGTGCAAAAAACAAAAAGGATCGCATATGTTAAGGAGGCCCTTTCGGCGGGAAATTAACCGGTAATCCTAACTGGAGAGTTTGGAAGCTAGATCAAAGACGAGTGAAAAGATTGTTAAAAAGCAGGTTGCAAAGCTCAGCCCCTGCCGTGAAACGAGAACGCATTTTTGCCGCAAATGTCGCAGTTAAAACTGTAGAAGAAGGATTGGGTCATTTTCCTTGAAGACGTGCAACAGCCCCAACCATCCCTGCGGGGATGGGTTGCGAGAACCAGAGACTCTGGGGAGAAATGCCTGAACCAAATTCAATTTTCATAGCAAACAAGCCTCTCCCTTTTGTCATCTTGAGGCGCGTTTTTGCGCCGAAAGACCTATGTATTCGAATGCGCTGCCAAATCTCTCCGAGCGGAAATTGCTTCTTGATCAATTATTTGACTCCGGCGCTTTCATTTGCGTTTCAAAAAGGGAGTCTCTGGAGACGCCACCGCTTATTCGAGAAAATTACCCGATTACCAAATTACCCAAATTACAAATTCTCCTCAGCTCCACTTCATCCGATCGCGCAGCGAAGTAATGTGGGCCAGATGATGGCGGCCATGCCAGTCATACAAGGCCAGGGTCCGATCCAGGCTCTGCACACCGGCTTCCGGGTGATTGAATTTCCGGTCAAAGTCCGCCGGTTTGAGCGATTTCAGCAGAGTGACCCAGCGGATATGGACGGCGTCGAGCAGGGTGAGCGAAATTTCAATGGGAGTCAGCTCTGAATCTTTAAGGTTGGCCCAGGCCGCTTCATCATAGGGCTTTATGGTGGGGACATTTTCCGTAAGAGCCAGTTTGAACCGGACATAAGCATTCATATGGCTGTCCGGCACATGATGGACGAGCTGCCGCACGGTCCAGCCGGCTTCGCGGTAGGGCGTATCGAGCTGCTCCGGGGTGAGTCCGGCCACGGCCTGGCGCATTTGGGCGGGCAGGGAGGCTATTTCCTGGATATGTTTGGCCCTGGCTTCGGGCGTAGGCTCTGGATCTGGGGTAAAACGGCCAATCGGATAACGGGCATCGGTCATAGGGGCAACTTCTTCCTCTCCGCCGGACATGGCCTTTGGAGATGGCCTGCCGGGAGCTTAGATAGTGAAAAGTGTTATTTAGCAACGAGTTACAGCTTACGAAATATCTTGACGATCCGGGCGTCTCCATTTACCGTATAGCATCCAATTGTAAGGATCAGTGGCTTTGCTAAGTTCCGCCACGAAGGCCGCACCTTGGAATTGAAAAGATTTTTGTAACGAAAGAACTGCCGCTTGCGTCTAATATTCACGCGAGGGGTTTCTGGTAAATCCCACAATCTGGCTAAATTACCTGAAATCAGCCATTTGAGCACTGCGGCGGTTTCCCCTGGTCGGCTTAGAACGTCCAACGGCTTTAAACAAGGATTGTAAATCATAATCTAGAGGAGATAGAGGAGACGATTATGCGTTCTGATCTTATTTATGATGCACTTAAACCTGTACGTAACCGATATCTACTGTGTCAGCTGGTCTCCAAGGCGACACGTAAGTTTCACAAACCCACCACCCGCGTTCAAGACACTATGAACGACATCCTGCTCCGCGTGGGCGGGGCAGAAGAACCCCAGGCCGTGATCGCTGTTTCTGGAGAAGAGGTTGCAGAACCACGGCGCCGGGCTGCATAATAGACTTTCCTGAAATCCCGCCGGGGTTCGGTCGCCCCAGCGGGTTCTCGGGTTTTCCCAGGTATCTAGTTTTTCTCGCCCTAGATCAATCGTTTTGTAATCCCCCCTTACCAATCAAATCAATCCCGTAGGTGAATATGACAATTGCGGAACTCAAAGAAAAGAACATCACCGAGCTTACCAAGATAGCTCGTACCCTGGAGCTGCCTGGCGCCAGCGGCCTTCGCAAACAGGACCTCATCTTCAAGATCCTGCAAGCTCAGAGCGAAAAAGAAGGACACATCTTTGCCGAAGGAGTGCTGGAGATCCTGCCTGATGGCTATGGCTTCCTTCGCTCGCCGGACTACAACTACCTGCCCGGCCCCGACGATATCTATGTGTCTCCTTCGCAGATCCGCAAATTCGATCTCAAAACCGGTGACACCATCAGCGGACAGGTGCGTCCACCGCACGAGGGCGAGAAGTATTTTGCTCTGGTCAAGATTGAAGCCGTCAATTTCGAATCGCCGGAAGAGGCCCGCAACAAGATCCTGTTCGACAACCTCACGCCACTCTATCCGCAGGAGCGCCTCAAGCTGGAGACGGTACGCGAAAACGTGAGCGCCCGCGTGATGGATCTGCTCACGCCGGTGGGCAAGGGACAGCGCGGCCTGATCGTGGCCCCTCCGCGCACCGGCAAGACCATGCTGCTGCAGAACATTGCGAACTCGATTACCACCAACCATCCGGAAGTAGTGCTGATCGTTCTGCTGATTGACGAGCGCCCGGAAGAAGTCACGGACATGCAGCGCTCGGTAAAAGGTGAAGTGATCTCGTCCACCTTTGACGAGCCGGCTGCTCGCCACGTCCAGGTAGCCGAGATGGTGATCGAAAAGGCCAAGCGCCTGGTCGAGCACAAGCGCGACGTCGTGATCCTGCTGGATTCCATCACTCGCCTGGCCCGCGCCTATAACACCATCGTTCCGCCCTCCGGCAAAGTACTCTCCGGCGGCGTGGACTCCAATGCACTGCAAAGACCCAAGCGTTTCTTTGGCGCGGCCCGCAACATTGAAGAAGGCGGCTCGCTGACCATCATTGCCACCGCCCTGGTTGAGACCGGTTCGCGCATGGACGACGTAATCTTTGAAGAATTCAAAGGCACCGGCAACATGGAAATCATCCTCGACCGCAAACTCGTGGACAAGCGCGTCTTCCCGGCCATCGACATTCAGCGCTCCGGAACCAGAAAAGAAGAGATCCTGATTCCCAAAGAAGACCTGCAACGCATCTGGGTGCTGCGCAAGGTGTTGAACCCGCTCTCGCCCGTGGAAGCCATGGAACTGCTTATCGACAAGCTCAGCAAGGTCCGTTCGAATGGAGAGTTCCTGTCGAACATGAGCTCGTTGTAGGAAAGCTGCTGGCTCCTGGCTGCTAGCTGCTGGCAAGAACCAAGGCATCGTTTTGCCGCTGGTCTCCTGATAAACGCAGATTGGGCTTTCATCCCCCAATGCTTTGAGTTTTTGTTTTATCTCGCGCCCATCTGCGAAATCAGCGGCAACTCTGTTTTCCTTGGAGATCAACATGCGAAGATTGCTGCTAATCTCCATTATGCTTGTCTGCATGGTGGCCGTAGCTGCGGCGCCTGAAG
>DATMMY010000403.1:0-4183 GCA_035569515.1 Candidatus Solibacter sp.
GTCAAACTCCTGCCAATTGAAGGCGTGGATCTGTGGCGCGAACTGGGCCTGATCTATCGAAAAGACCGCAGCCTGCCGGTAGTAGCTTCATCTTTCCTGGAGTTGTCCCGCAAAGAGCTGTAGGCCAATAAGATCGGGTGATCGGATCATCGGGTGATCTAGTGATCTTGGTTTAGGTTTTCTCCGCGCCTCCGTGTCTCCGGGGTGAAATTAGTTTTTGATTTTCTCCGTGCCTTCGTGTCTCCGTCGTAGGTTTTGTTTTTAGTTTTGACCACTCATGCTGACTGAGGGCAACCGTCTGTCTTATCCATGACTGCCTCCTGCACACTTCACAATTTCAAATGGCATGCATTGAAATTCTGAATTTCCCTTCCTTCTTGTCTTTGTTTATTAAACATAGTATGAGTAAGAGCTTCTTTCACGGCCATCCTGATCACGATGCGTGTGGCACCGGGTTTATCGTCCAACTCGGGAAGTCGGCATCGCATGAGGTCGTGGAGCGCGGACTGGCTGCGCTGCAAAGGCTCGCGCACCGGGGCGGAGTTGATGCAGACGGTTCGAGTGGTGATGGCGCCGGTCTGATGACAGGCATACCCCAGCAGTTCATTCGCAAGCGTGCAGAAGATCTTGGAATCATCCTGCCCCGCTGTTTCGGATTGGGCATGATGTTCTTGCCGACGGACCACCAGGAGCGCTTGAGCGTATGCCGGCAAATCGAACACCTGGCGGCACACATGGGCCTGCAATGCCTGGGCTGGCGCGAGGTACCGGTCAATGGTTCCGTGCTCGGTCTCCGCGCCACTCAGACGGCGCCTTCGATCTGGCAATGCTTTTTCGAGGGCGACTGGAATGACGACGGCTTTGACCGGAGCTTGAGCCGAGGCGTTAGCTCTGACCCGGAGTCGCAACTGTTTCTGTTCCGCAAACGGGCGGAAGCCGAGTTCTCCGGCGTAGCTTACTTTTGCTCACTTTCGTCGCGGACGATCGTTTATAAGGGGCTGCTGGCTCCCTGGCAACTGCCGATTTTTTATCCCGACCTTGATTGTCAGGATTTTGAGAGCCAGTTTGCGGTCTTTCACCAGCGCTTCTCAACTAATACTCAGCCTTCGTGGTCGCTGGCCCAGCCATTTCGTTTCCTGGCGCATAACGGTGAGGTAAATACCATCGGCGGCAATCGCCGGTGGATGCACGCGCGGGAGGCTGAGATCCGCCGCGGGTTGCGAGCTGGAGAATGGTTTCACGGGCTGGAAGAGAATGTGAGCGATTCCGCCAGCCTGGACAACGCGCTTGAGATTCTCCTGCAGCAGGGCTTCAGCCCGGAGGCCGGCCTGCTCACGCTGACACCTCCAGCTTTTGAAACCAACTCTCGGTTGGATCCTTTTGTCCGCAGCTTCCTGGAATCGGCCGCTTGTGAGTATGAGCCCTGGGACGGACCGGCAGCGCTGATCTTCAGCGATGGACGCATGGTGGGCGCCAAGCTGGACCGCAACGGCCTGCGTCCCTTGCGTTACACGCGTACCGCTGACGGCTGGCTGGTGATGGGCTCTGAAGTTGGCATCGC
Organism: Candidatus Solibacter sp.; assembly: GCA_035569515.1. Taxonomy (GTDB): domain Bacteria; phylum Acidobacteriota; class Terriglobia; order Terriglobales; family Acidobacteriaceae; genus Angelobacter. Next base: position 1,562 of record DATMMY010000403.1, read on the forward strand.
GGCGCTGGAAAACAAAGAGATTGTTGAACGGCAGCGCCTGGGCCCGGGTGAGATGCTGATCGTCGATCTTCAAACCGCAAACGTTCTGTATGGCGATGACCTCCTGCGCTTTATCGCAGGGCATCCGGGAAGAGCACGTTTCAGCGGGGCTGTTCACCTGCCACTCCGGGTCGGAGCTCACGGCGCCCGCATGGCGGAGACCAAAAGAGTGGCAGCGGCGCTGGGATGGAGCCAGGACCAGCTCCAACTTCTGTTCCGTCCGCTGGCGGAAGGCAAAGAAGCAATCTGGAGCATGGGGGATGACGCGCCCCCGGCTTTTCAATCAAAGCAGCGCAGAACTCTCTGGGACTATTTCAAGCAACGGTTTGCGCAAGTCACCAATCCTCCGATTGACCCGTTACGAGAAGCGCACGTAATGTCGCTCAGGACGCGGATGGGAGAAGTATTCGTTTCAGGATCGCCGGTGCTTGATGCACAACAGATTGAATTCCTCCGGAAGCGCGCTCACAGTAACGAAATTGATATCACCTTCGCCGCCGCAAGCGGCGTGACGGGCGCGTTGCAGGCTTTGGAACGCATACAAATTGACGCGTCATTCAAGTACGACGACGGCCTGCCTTTCATCGTGCTCAGCGATCGCCTTATCAGCCGGGAGCGGGCTGCGCTTCCCGCACTGGTGGCTGCAGCGGCGGTATGGAAGGCCATGGTCAGCGCCGGCAATTTCCGCCTTCCGCTGATCGTGGAAAGCGCGCAAGTCTTCGATACGCACCACGTAGCCATGTTGCTGGCGGTTGGAGCCACCGCCGTATCGCCATTCCTGGCTATGCAGCTCGCGGAAGAACAAAGACCGGGAGGCGCGTCGAGTTATTGCCATGCCATTGACAGCGGTCTGAAGAAGGTCCTTTCCCGGATGGGAATTTCGACGCTGGCAAGCTATCGCAACGGTCAGCTATTCGAGATGATTGGACTGGATGGCCAGTTTTGCGAGGAGTTCTTCGAGAGTGGCGCTCACTTTGCCGGAGATGTAACTCTGCAGCGGATTCTGGAAGACTACCTGTACAACCACACGCTCGCGTACAGCTCAGAGCAAGCAACCCTGAAGGATGCGGGGCTCTACCGCTACCGCAAAGAAGGCGAACAGCATGAGACCTCGCCCGATCTGTTGCGAAAGCTGCACGCCATGGTGAAACCTGAGAGCGCGGAAAGCTATCCGCAATTTGAAGAACTTGGCTGGAGCCGTGAGCCAATCGCCATCCGCGACCTGATCGAGCTTGCTCCCCAGGAGCCCATAAGGATCGAGGAGGTGGAGCCCGACAGTCAAATTCTGCGGCGCTTCAGTACCCAGGCCATGTCGCTGGGGGCGATCAGTCCGGAGGCGCATCGCACGCTGGCCCTGGCGATGAACAGGCTGGGAGCGCGCAGCAACACCGGGGAAGGTGGCGAAGACCCAGGCTTGTACAACAGCGAACCGGAGGCCGCCAACAAGGTCAAGCAGGTGGCGTCGGGCCGTTTCGGCGTGACCGCTGAGTATCTGGTCCACGCAGAAGAAATCGAAATCAAAATGGCGCAAGGGTCGAAACCGGGTGAAGGCGGACAGCTTCCGGCAACCAAGGTATCGGCCTACATCGCGAGGCTGCGCCATGCTGTACCGGGGATGGCGTTGATCTCGCCGCCACCCCATCACGATATTTACAGCATCGAAGATCTGGCGCAGCTCATTCATGATCTTCGCGAGGTCAATCCTGAAGCGCGGATCGGCGTGAAGCTGGTAGCGGGCGCAGGAGTAGGCGTGATTGCTGTTGGGGTAGCGAAGGCCGGTGCTGACGTCATCACGATCAGCGGTCATAACGGAGGCACCGGCGCCTCGCCTTTAAGCTCCATCAAGAACACCGGCCTGCCCTGGGAGTTTGGACTGCGCGACGTTCATCGCATGCTGGTCAAGGCCGGTCTTCGGCAAAGAGTGAGTCTGCGGGTGGATGGCGGCTTGAAGTTTGCCCGCGACATCGTGATAGCAGCTCTTCTGGGCGCTGACGAGTTCGGTTTTGGCACAGCCGCATTGCTGGCGATCGGCTGCGTTATGGCGCGACAATGTCATCTGAATACCTGCCCGGTGGGAATCGCCACGCAAGATGAGTCTCTGCGCACCCGCTTCTCCGGCAACCCGGAAATGGTGATGGCTTATTTTCAGGCGATGGCCGCAGAAGTCCGCCTGCTTCTGGCTACTCTTCTGGGCGCTCGTTCCCTGGAAGAAATTGTCGGCAAGACGGAGTGGCTTAAGCCGCGCGACACCCGTTTCCTCAACCACAAATCTCAGCATGAGGAGTGCGGTTGGATACAAGAACTCCTGCAACCAGTCGCAGGAAGCGCGGGTATTCGCCTGATTCACCAAGAGCACGTTCATCAAGAACGCGTTCACCGGGAGCATAAGGAGAAGAAACGCGGATTGGCTCGCCGGCTGGCCGGCCTGCTCGATGGCAAAACCGCTGCCCGTGAAACCGCATTTCCTATTACGAATGCCGATCTCAGCGTTGGCGCTCATCTGAGCGGCGAGATGGTCCGGCAGTGGGGCACTCTTACAGGCGACTTTCCGCCTGCCGAGTTTGAATTTCAGGGTGTATCCGG
>DATMMY010000404.1:0-2612 GCA_035569515.1 Candidatus Solibacter sp.
GCGATCGTGCCCATCGGGGCCATAGATCGTACTCAGCACAATGGCGCAGTCTTCTACCGCGCGGCAGATGGGGCCGAGTTTATCCATGGTCCAGGAAAGCGCCATCGCGCCCGTGCGCGGGACAAATCCAAATGTGGGACGCAACCCGGTGGTTCCACAACGGGTGGAAGGCGAGGAGATTGAACCCAGGGTCTCCGAGCCAATCGCAAATGCCACACAGCCGGCCGAGGTGGCGGAGGCCGATCCCGCGGACGATCCGCTGGAGCCTTGCTTGGTGTTCCATGGATTGCGGGTCATACCGCCGAACCATTTGTCGCCTTGCGCCAGGGCGCCTAGCGTGAGTTTAGCCACCAGCACGGCTCCTGCGGCGTCCAGGCGTTGCACCACGGTGGCATCCTCGTCGATCTTCTGGTCCTCAAACCCACCTGCGCCCCAGGTTGTGCGATAGCCCTTTACTGCCAGCAGATCTTTTGCGCCCCAGGGTAAGCCGTGCAAGGGCCCACGGTACTTGCCTGCAGCGATCTCGCGATCCGCCTCTTTGGCCTTGGCCAGCGCCCGATCTTCGGTAAGAGTAATGACGAACTTAAGGACCGGATCGTAGCGTTTGAGCCGTTCAAGATACATCTGGGTCAGGGCGGTGGAAGAGACCTTACGGCTGCGAACCAGCTCCGCAAGCTGGCGCACGGAGTAGAAAGCCACGTCTTCAAGGTTCTTGGGTGCCCCGGCATTCACGCTGGGAGCGGCTGAGATTTTCATCGGACGTTTCTCAGTCTGCAGCTTCATCCCCGGCAGCACGGGATCGAAAACGACCGCCGGAGCCACATGGTTGGGGATCTTCAGCGCATAAATCGCTTCGTAGTCCTTGGCGTATTGGGTCAAGGACTCCAGCATCATCGCTTTGTGCTCATCGAGAATGTGGAGGTCGGCAACGGCTGCCGCATGATCAATCATCTCTCGCGTGATTTTGCCGTCCTTTTCGTCCGCCATGGCCCAAAGGACTCCGGGCAGCAGAGTGGTGGTGAGTCCAAAGCGCGAGCAGACGGCGAGAAAATCCCTGCGGTCCAGCATTGATGTGTCTCCTTGAATGATCTTGAGTTTGGCTGGCCATTATATCTTGACATCAAAATTTGTCGAATCCAGCCGGTTTTTTGGGCCCAACTGGCCGGTACAATACTGCCGGGAGAGCGTCCGCGATGCTCCGTACAACGACGCTCTGTAACAACAAGAATCGCTTTTTTGTATACCCATCAGCGGGCCAATGATTTAGCCTTTTCAGTTTTGCTGTTCATTAAGAAAGCAGGAGATTGGCATGAAACTACGATCGGCAGCTCTTTTCTTATTTCTCACCGTGGTTGGTGTGGCGGCTTATGCTGCCGACTACCCGACGCCTGAGCCAGGGAACTTCACTGTCAAGAATTTTCAGTTCAAGTCGGGCGAGCGGATGGCAGAGGTCAGGCTGCACTATTACACCCTTGGCAAACCCCAAAAAGACTCGAGCGGCGTGGTGCGCAACGCGGTCCTGATCCTGCACGGCACCGGAGGCGCAGGGACGCAGTTCATCAGCCCTACTTTCGGCGGCGTGCTGTTCGGCCCCGGCCAACTACTGGACGCGGCCAAGTACTTCATCATTCTTCCTGACAACGTGGGCCATGGCCAATCCAGCAAGCCCAGTGATGGCCAGCACATGCGCTTCCCTCATTACGAGTATGACGATATGATCGAGCTGCAATACCAGTTGTTGACGCAAGGCCTCGGCGTAAACCATTTGCGGCTGGTCATGGGTACCTCCATGGGAGGCATGCATACCTGGCTGTGGGGCGAGCAGCATCCGGATTTTATAGATGCGCTGATGCCGCTGGCCAGCCAGCCGATTGAGATTGCCGGGCGCAACCGCATGACCCGGAAGATGGTCATGGATGCGATCCGGACCGATCCGGAGTGGAACAACGGCGAATACACCAAACAGCCACACGGGCTGGCTTGCGCCCTCGATGTCCTGCTGCTCATGGGCAGCAGCGCTCTGCAGATGCAGAAGCAATCGCCTACCCGGGAAAAGGCGGACGCTTTCCTGGACAATTTCATCTCCAGCCGCACGAAAACCACTGATGCCAACGACATGCTTTACTACTTTGACTCTTCCCGGAACTATAACCCGGAGCCGCAACTGGAGAAGATCGTGGCCCCGCTAACGGCCATTAATTCAGAGGATGATGTGATCAACCCCCCTGAATTGAAGATCATCGACGCCGACATCCATCGGGTAAAGCAGGGCAAGCTGGTGGTGCTGCCGATTACCGACCAAACCCGTGGTCACGGAACGCATTCCCTGCCCTTGATTTGGCAAGACCATCTGGCCGAGTTGCTGCAACGTTCGGGAGGAGCTACCGGCAAGTAGCAACAACTTTGGCCCCAGCGCAACCAGAACGCCACGCCAATCGCGGAGGCGCGGACCCACAGCGCAGTCGAGCTGCAACCAAAAACCTTTGAAACACGGAGGAACCCTTCGCTCCGCTCTGTCGAAAATCACTTGAGAAGGATGGCATCTCAAAATGTCAGCCCTCGGCAACGGCTAAGGGCTTGAGTTCGACTGCATAACCTAGCTTGCGAAGCGA
>DATMMY010000405.1:0-9044 GCA_035569515.1 Candidatus Solibacter sp.
CCTCAGTGGTTGCTTCTGAAAGACGAGTTTTTGGGCAAAAGAGCTACAGTGTGTAAACTCAACGAACCAGCCGAGGAAGTTATTATGCGCTTCTTATTACGTCGTTCTCTGAAGAATTTTTTTGCATTCTGGTTAGTCCTGCTGTTTCTGACGTTAGCCGCCGGCGCCCAGACAGGGCCTCTGCTCTCGCCGGAGGACCGTGCTGCCATCGACAGGATTGCAAAAAGGATTTTGGCGAATAGCGGAGTACCCAGCGCTTCCATATCGGTGGTCAAAGATCGCAAGATCGCCTACCTTCAGGCTTATGGCAGCGCGCGTGTTGCGCCACCGGTGGCTGCTCGTCCGGAGATGCGATATGAGGTCGGCTCCATCAGCAAGCAGTTTACGGCTGCGGCCATGCTGATGCTGGCGGAGGAAGGCAAAGTGTCGCTGGAGGAACCGGTCTCGAAATTTGTTCCGGGGCTGACGCGAGGTGATGAAGTCACCATCCGCGAACTGCTCTCCCATACCTCCGGCTACCAGGACTATTACCCCCAGGATTACCTCCCCGTGTTCATGATGAAAGAGACCGGAACTCAGGGCATTTTGGACCGTTGGGCCCGCCGTCCCTTGGATTTTGATCCTGGAACCAAGTGGCAATACAGCAATACCAACTATGTAATTGCAGGCCTGGTCGTGGAAAAAGCCGGCGGCATGTCGCTCTTTCAGTTCCTGGGCAAGCGCGTGTTTGCTCCGCTGGGCATGAAGAGCGTGGCTGATATCGACCAGAACAAGCTGCCTTCCACCGACGCCAGCGGCTATTTTCGATACGCCCTTGGACCGCTGCGTCTGGCTACCAAAGAGGGTAATGGCTGGCTGGCGGCCGCCGGTGAACTGGCCATGACAGCCGAAGACCTGGCGAAATGGAACATATCCATGTTGCAGCAGTCGCTGATGCAACCGGCCTCATACCGGTCAATGGAAACCGAGGTGCTGCTGAAAGATGGTGGCAGGACGGGCTACGGCCTGGGCCTTAGCCTGAGAAATAACGACGGCCAAAGAACACTGGAGCACGGTGGTGAGGTGTCAGGTTTCACCTCTGAAAACATCGTACTCCCGGACGAAGGGATTGCCGTTACCGTCCTCACCAACCAGGACAATGCAAACGCGGCCGCGCAGATTGGGAAAGGCATCATTGCCGCGCTAATGGAACACGACGAGCCACCGGCAAGCGAAGAGGCTAAATTAGTACGAAAAGTACTGGAAGGCCTGAGCCACGGCCAGATTGATCGTTCTCTCTTTACCGATGATGGCAACGCTTATTTTTCCAGCGAGGCTCTCAAGGACTACGCCGCCACGCTATTGCCTCTGGGAGCGCTGGAGAGCGTTAAGGAAGTGTCGGCAGGAAGCCGCGGGGGAATGGCTTTCCGGCTTTTCACTGCGAGATTTTCAAAGAAGACGCTGGACATCTCAGTTTTTCAAACCGTCGACGGGAAATTTGAGCAGTATCTCATCAACGTGAGGGATTAGATGTTAAAAGGGCTCTTGGGAGAAGAATACGCTACCCTGTTGTTGCTTCAGAATGACGGCCGGAGGCTTCAGCCCGTTCCTCGATCCAGTATGGCCGAGGAGGATTGCATTTTTGTTGGCACTGTCGCCCGCATGAATAACAAACTCTATTGGCTGTATCGTGCTGATGATTGGCGTCTTTGGCTTATGAGTGAGGAGATTGATCCGGTCGAAATTACCGATGATGTAAATGCCTCAAAACTAACATTCCAGTCCTAGTCCCTCTTCATCATTCGCAAATCTTTGTTCGACCATTACAATCTTTCTGACGACACCTCACACACATGGAAAAGATTGCTCTGCTGACGCTGGAGTTCGCTGCGGTGTTCATTGGGATCCCGCTACTTCTCTACTATCGCGTGATACCCAATGCTCCAATTCCATTTCTTGTGTTGCTGGCCTTGATGGCATGGTCCGAGCACTGTTTGGCGACGGATGGACCATAATCGCCGCCAGCGCCCTGGCGTTTGGCTTTGTGCACATTGTCTTTGGGAACTCGATTTCCGTTGTTTCAGCACGATTGGAGGGCTGCTGTTCGCGCTGACCTATCAACAGTCAGGCTCTTTGCTCCTGGCATGCATTGAGCATGCCATCTTCGGCAACTTCATCTTTACCATCGGCCTGGGGCAGTTCTTCTATCACGGCGCAAGGCTGAAAACCGGGTAGACTCTTTTGGCGCTCTTCGTCTCGTTACTTCGCCTTATAACATGACAATCACGGCAAAACTGGCCCTGAGTGGTCAAAGGGCCGCTCGCCGAGCTGTTCGATGGCAAAGGGTAATAGAATATTGATTGTTTAAGGGTCAGGAAGGCGTGCTACAAGGTTCACTTGCGTAAACTATCCTTCATCACTTCAACCTTCGTCGTGATCACATGCGCGGCTCACATGGCCACGGCAGGCATCCCGCCGGCTGACCTCTGCTCCCTGCTGCCGGCAGCCGAAGTGAGCAAGATCCTAGGAAAAACCTACGATTCCCCACAGAAGAGCATTGCTCCCCCTTCTTTTCCACCCACTGCTGCAGGAACAGATTGCAAATATCAATCCAGAGACGGGAGCCAGCTCCGGTTCATAGCATATGCTGATCCCTCAAGCCGTGCTGCGGCGCTTCGCTTCGCCAAACTGACCGAATTTTTTCGCGGCCCAAGGCCGGTAAAGAAGGGCCTCATACCTGGCCTAAGAGAAGAGGCTTATTTTGACGAGTCCTCTGGGCTCCTCGTGCGTAAGGGGAGGGTTCGTTTCTATATCACTCTTAACTATTTTATTAATAACCAGTTCATAAATGGCAATTTCGGGAGCCAGCAGCAGTTAATAAATCTTGCCAACAGGGTGTCGGACAGCTTTGAAGGAAGTGACGTTATTTCTTGATGACGACGGGAAGTGTGTGTCGGTAACTGAATGAATCAAAAGCAAGTCTTCTGGCGGAGAGAGGGGGATTCGAACCCCCGATAGAGCTTTTGACCCTATAACGGTTTAGCAAACCGCCGCCTTCAGCCACTCGGCCATCTCTCCGCGGCTCACTTGCAGCACGTTTATTGTATCAGGTAAAAAGTTTTGTGGGATGCCCTACGAATCAACGCAAAGCCACCAGCGCTAAAGCGCCATTTACTTAACGATATCTTTCCCCGGTCGGGAAGGGCGGCAAATCTCGATTGAAAATGGTGTGTCCCGTAAGGGACGACATAAGATTTCTGGTCATGGGAAAGCTCCAATGAACGTCCGCTCTTGTGAGGCCGGTAAATAGTATTGAAGTAGTATTGGAGTAGAGAAAACACAGGGGGTATATCGGAATTCAATAGCCTGGAGTTGGAAAGTTCTCATCTGGCGCTTTGGAGATGGGGCGGCCGCATTCCGGCATCAAGACATTCGCTGAGGGGCTGATCTTTGATCCTTGATCCTGGATCATGCAAGTTGACCAGCCCCGTTGTCTTCAGGCAGCGGTGCTATTCCCGCAAATTATTCAGTTGTCAAAGAACCTTTTCCGCAGCCACTAGGGCAGCGGTGCAGCATTGCGAATTCGACGTATTATCCGTGCCAGCGTGACAACCCGCATAAACATTGGCGATTTGCGGCACGGATGAATTGACTCGGGCACCTGGATGCCGTGCCAGCAAGGTTTATATGCCGGCGGACGGTACTTCGCCCAGGCGCCTTTCATCGCGTCTTTTCCAGAGCAACCAGTCCAGAGTAACCAGAGCTGATCTACCAGCGCAACATTAGGGGGTAAATTGTTTGGTTAGCGTAGGAACGAAGGCGGGGCGACACGAGCTTTTCCACTTGTCTCGCCTAAGTCGCCAGATCAATGTATTCACAAAATGTATAGAGACAGGCCATCGGTAAATGCAAGGCATGTAATCCCGAACGCTCCCTGACTTATGCCACTGAGCGATCATTCGCCGAACTGGCAGCCGTGCCCTTGCTCATAGCAAGAGTTGACTGGCTGGGCGGCTGCGTTGAATCGTCTTCCTGGTGTTCAAAGACGGCAAAGGGCAGAAAGATGGTAAAACAGGTCCCGTGATTTGCTCCCTGGGTGCTGCTGCGGACGCGCAGAGTGCCGCCGTGCTTTTGGATAATGCCCTGGGTTACCCACAGACCCAGCCCTGTGCCTTTGGAATCTTTGGTGGTAAAGAAGGGCTCAAAAATTCTGGGCAGGTTTTCCGGCGGGATTCCGGGGCCGTTGTCCCCTACCATGATCCGGATTCCGGGTTGCAGTTTAGAGGTGCGATCGTGGCGAACGCGGACTGAGACTTTTCCCGTTGATGAGATAGCTTCCAGTGCGTTCAGCACCAGGTTGGAAAACACCTGGCGCAGCTCTCCGGGGAAGGCCCGCAGCTCTTCTACGTTGCCATAGCGTCTCAGTATGGTGACACGTTTCTCATCGATCATGCGGCCGTATACGCTCAAGACCTCATCCAGGAGGCTGGGGACCGAGGTCAAAACCGGCGACGAGACTTCGCGATAGAAGGCGAGTGTCTGCTTGGTAATGTGAGCGACGCGCGCCAGTTCCTGTTCCGCCGTTCGGACGAAATCCAGCGCCGGTTTGGGCATGTCCGGCCTGGTCCGCAGGATGTAGAGCACATTGGTGACGGCTGCGAGCGGGTTGTTGATTTCGTGCGCAATGCTGGCCGCCAGGCGGCCTGTGGCTGCGAGTTTCTCGGAGCGCCGCAGGGCCTCTTCCGCCAGCTTGCCGGAGGTAATGTCCATGGCGACACCCAGCATGCGAAGCGGTGTGTTGCCAATCAATATCGTCTGCCCGCGCGCTTCGAGCCAGTGAATGTCTTTACCGGCAAAGAGGACGCGATATTGCACCTCGTAATCGGTATTCTTCGCCATCGCCTGGGTAATAGACCGATGCACTTGCTGGCGATCGTCCGGGTGAATGCTCTCCATCCAGCTCTCATACTTGCCATCGAAGCTTTCCGGCGCAATGCCGTGCAGCCGGCATATTTCGTGGGACCACATCAGCCCCCCGCCTTGAAGGTCCCATTCCCAGATTCCAATTCCCACGCAACGCTGGGCCAACTGCATGCTCTCTTTGCTGCGTTGCAGCGCCTCTTGCGCCCGTTTGGTCTCCGCGATTTGCTCCTGGGCTTCGCGGTAGAGGCGCACGTTGTCTATGGCCACAGAGGCCATATGGGTCAACTGCACGAGGATGGATTCGTCATCGTCAGAAAACTCGCCGCTGATTTTCCGGGAGAGTTGAATCAGTCCCAGATTCCTGCCGTCGCGGGTCAGCAGCGGGGCAACCAGGCCTCCACCCTTTGCCATGGAGCGCCACAGATGGTTGCCGCCGGGACTCTCAGCCATCCGCACCGGCTTGTTGAGACTGCAGGCCAGCATGAACATTTCGGAGACTTCAGGCAGATATGGAACGCCAGTTTGGCTGTCTGACAAAGAGGTGCAGGTGATGCTCTGGTTCCACTCTCCCTTGGGCAACAAGGTAGTGAATGCCTGATGGGCTCCAATGATGGTCCTTGCCTGGTCGGTGATCACCTGGAGCAGGGAATCGAGCGATAAGGCCGAGTTGATCTGCAGCGAGGCTTCTGCCAAAGAACGTAAGACAGCAGTACGCCGCTGTTCAACGGCCAGGGTTTCGAGCGAATCGCGATACAGCCGGGCATTGTCCAGGGCATTGGCCGCCTGCCGCACATAAAGCTCGACCAGCCGGGATTGACGATCAGAGGGCGAATACCGGCTTCTGAAAAAAGTTACTACAACTCCCAGCGGTTCCTGTTTGCTGTTTGTGATAGGCATGCTGAACATTGCGCAAAATCCAACCTGCGCGGCCGCGTCCACAAACGGGAAATAGGTCTCCGTCCGCTCGATGTCTTCAATTGCCATGCTGTGCGCGGTAGGGAAAAACGAAGAAGGAAACTCCCCAAAGAGCCTCACCTGCTCGGCGGAGAAGCCCGCATAGGTCTCCACGCGCAGGTTCTTGCTGGCCGCATGGGGAAGCAGTAACAGCATGGCCAGATCGGTCTTCAAGAGCGCGGCAATCGAGGTGAGCACATCACTCAGCAGGCGCTGCAACTCCAGGCTGCTGGAAAGGCGGACACTGACTTCGTGGAAACGTTTAAGATCGGTGCGCTGCGAGTCCAGTTCATCCCGCAGCCGGGCAAGGTCTGAACTCAGCCGGCCCGCTTGCATCTCCGCAATTGACCACTTCTCGCGTGCATATCCAACCACCAGCGTGACCGTAACCAGCAGGAGCGACCACAACGCGGCTGTCCAGCTAGGGACGGCTGGCCGATTCAGGAAGGCAAAATAGTTCAGGGCAGCGGTATTCAGCAAGGCCGCAAGTACCGCCGGCCCCATCCCGCCCACCGCGGCGGAGATGAAGGCCGCCGCCGTGAAAAAAACTCCCAGGCGCTGGTGAAAAATTGGCCACGTTGCGCCCGAGAGCTCCCAGGCTGCTACAGACAAAAGTACAGTGAGCGCCCATGAGGTAATTCTCAGGCGAGCTGACTGCGAGGATTGCATTTTTCGTCTCCTGCTCCTGAATTTCAGGACCACCAACGAGACGAGTGGCAGAATGAGAATAGCACGGTGAGAAAGGTTTCCAGATGTGACTTCCGTAGCAGGCACGTTTCGACAGAAGGTCCATGCAACCAAGAATCCTACGGCATGCATCTCAATCAACGTATACGTGTAGATATTGTGGTCGCCAACGGCATTAGAGCCTGCGATTTTCTGGAATAGGAGAACAATGGAATACAGGCCCGGTGACATTGTTCCCCGAAGCGGCGTTTATCTTGTAGATCATAGCCCTCATCGCCTGATGCACGAGGCCACGCTGATTGGGGAGAGCCGTTTCCCAAGATGCAAGAAATGCAAGGATAGCGTTCGATTTCGCCTTGTGCGAGCTGTTGAGGACATCAAGGTACTTCCCTTTCACTCCCATATAGTTTTGGAAGAGTATCCAGATCCGGAATCCGTGCCTACCACCAAGGCAGGGTGAACTACTCCAGTCCAGGTGGCACTTTCTGGGCACGGGCACCGCTCCCCCGGCAAAAATTACCCGTTCCTAAGTACTGAATGCAGATCTTAGTTCCGCTAAATGCTTAGTTCTATTAGGTATGGTTTGGCAAAGAACGTGCCTTTATCTATGGAGTTCCCTCGGAGGAGGCTGCAAATGAACCAAAGTGGAGTTCGCACATTTCATTATGCCCTCAGAATAGGGGGCTCTCAGGTTTCGTGCGACGATTACCCTGACATGCACAATTCTGGAGAGACCGCTCTCGTTTCGGGAATCTATGTGGCCGAGCATGCAGCGATCAACGGAAAGCATGCCGGCGAAGTAGTCATTATTAAAGGGGAACGGTTCCCATGCTGTTCCCGTTGCGGAAGGCCGCTGGAATTCTACCTGCTGCAAAGCGCTGCCCACATCAGCGAAGACGAAGACTTTCGGACCGAAGCTGATGGCCGCGCGGCCTAGCTACGAGAGGTGAAGACGAATGGTCGCGGCTATTTCCCAGCCGGGGCGAGAATATACGCCTCAGCTGGCTGGCCACGATCATCTCGCCACTCGTAATAGCAGTGGCGATATTCGCTCTTGGACCGCAATTGAAAATGCACAAAAGGAAAGAGCACCTGGCCGGCAAGATCGGGTCGATCTTCTGGCCATACGGGAATCCACGCGCCTGTATTCAGGTAGAGGACTTTTGGGCCCTTTGGGACGTGCAAATATTGCACGTCCTGGTCGTGGGTGTGACCCATGACCGCATAGATTTCTTTGTCTGGAGAAAAAGTGGCCTCTATCTTTTTATAGACGCCCTGAGCGAATTCATCTTCTCCAATTGCAGGCCGATGACGGTTCGCAAGCCAAAAGAAAAATTCCCGCAACGCTGCTGCGATATACGGAGCAAGTATTCCTACCACGCCGAACAAGAGAATCCATTTGTGACTTCCGCTAGCGAGCCATCCGCGGGTTCGATAGTAGATGAGAATGAAGGCGAAAAGAGCAAAGGTCACAAGTGGCAAGGCGACTGTGGCAAAGTAGATGGTAAACCAGAAGGAATCACGAATACGGGATACTTCTGCAGCCCGGCGAATGAAACGCAGAGAGCGGGACAATACGGTAATCCCGGCAATTGGATGCCGGCGCAAAATGATCCACAGGATGCGTTCCGTTGGGCGAATCGAACCCAGAAAGGGCTCCAGCTTTTCCAGTGGATTCACCAGGTATCTCGCCACAAAGGTGGAAAGAGGCAGGTTCAATTCCGAGGGTCTATGGGGCAGGGTAGGCCCGTCTTTGATCCTCTGCTGGGAATCATACTGATGTCCGTGTTCAATATAGACATTGCCGATGCAAATCGAGGAATCGCAATAAAACACGCGCTGCGAAATCGCTTCCTTTGATGCGCCATGGTCTTCCAGAAACGCGCAAAGGGCCCTTCGCACCAGCGGCCAGTAAAGTTCCAGATCATGATTGCCCTTTACCATCAGGAGCGATCCGCCGTCCTTAACCCACTGCGCCAGGGCATGGAAGAACTCCTCATGACCCTCTGCGATCTGCAGCAGTTTCCAGACACACTTGTAGTCTTCAGTCTGCAAACCGAAGCGCCGCTCACTCTTCGAGATGGCCGCGCAAAGCTGCTCAAGGGACTTGTCCACACCCAACCGGGCGAGCAGAGACCTCCATTTGTTGAACTCCTCCGGCGTGCTGGGACAGTCGCAGATACGGATGAAATCGAAGGTATCGCCGTTCAGGATCAGGAGTTTGTTTTCTTCCGGGCGCATGGCACGCAGCCAGCGTCCAAATGCCTGGTCAGAAATGAAATTTTCGGTGCGCACGAATCGGCGGGTGTCGGGTTGCCGTCCGCGGCCGAGATGGAAATCGCTTGCTACCAGGATTTCAAAGGGAGGATGGACTTCGTTCAGAATCCGGTGAGCTTCATCCCCTCCGCGAATATCCGGTAGTGTATGTTGTTCAGCCATGGCAAAAACTGAAAACAACTGAAGACAGAAGACAAGCGCTTAATTTGCCCGCTCTCCCGGCT
>DATMMY010000406.1:0-3290 GCA_035569515.1 Candidatus Solibacter sp.
ACGGCGTTCTGGATTACGCCGCGCTTCAGGTATTCGCGGATCTGGCTGGCAATCTGGACTCCCACGGCGTCCTGGGCCTCATTGGTGGAGCCGGCGATGTGCGGAGTAGCAATCACGTTTTCAAGCGCCAGCAGGGGCGAGTTCTTGGGCGGCTCCTGGATAAACACGTCGAGCGCCACTCCGCCCACCTGCTTGCTGGCCAGGGAAGCGGCCACCGCAGCTTCATCGAGCAACTCGCCTCGGGCGCAGTTGATGATCCTCACCCCCCGCTTCATCCTGGCCAGGGATTTTTCATTGATCATTCCGGTAGTCTGCGGCGTGAGCCCCACGTGAAGAGTCAGGTAGTCGGAAGAGGCATAGATTTCCTCCAGCTCAACCAGGCGAATTCCGTGTTCCGCAGCCACGTTGGCCGCCACAAACGGATCATGGGCAATGACCTTCATGTCAAAGGCCGAGGCGCGCCGGGCGACTTCCATGCCGATGCGGCCCAGGCCGACGATTCCCAGTGTCTTCCCGCGAAGCTCGGTGCCCTGAAGCGACTTCTTCTCCCATTTGCCGGCCCGGGTAGTGGCGTCGGCACGGGAGATGTGGCGGGCAAGCGCCAACATGAGCGCCAGCGTGTGTTCGGCCACCGCCACGGCATTGGCGCCGGGTGTATTCATCACCGCGATGCCGGCCTTGGTAGCAGCTTCCAGATCAATGTTGTCCACTCCAACGCCGGCCCGTCCAATCACGCGCAGCTTGCCGGCGTGGCGCAAAAGACCGGCGTTTACATCCACAGCCGAGCGGACAATAAGGGCATCGGCATCAGGAAGAGCGGCAGCCAGATCGCCGTTGATCTGCTCATGCGTAATGACCGTCCAGTCAGCCTCGTCTCGCAGGAGCTGGACTGCATTGGCCGCAACTTTTTCAGCAATAATAATTTTCATGAAGGTTCCGTTGGTCCCCTAGACTGGGTGTTCAATTATGGCAATTCTGGCAGTCATGGCAATCTTGGCAATCCACAAATCACGCCACCGCGCGGCTGGCGATGGACTGAGCATAGGCCGTCTGGGCCGCGCGCAGACCCACCCCAAACTCAACTTTTCTGCCGAGCCCTGCCAGCACCTGCTCCAGCGCGCCGATAATTGCGATGGTGTCCAGGTAGTCGTAGAAACCCAGATGAGCAATGCGGAAGAGCTGTCCTTTCATCTCACCCTGGCCGTTAGCAATGATGGCGCCAAAGTGATTGCGAAACGCCTTGGCAATGTCGCTGGAGTCGACGCCCTCAGGAGAGGTAATGGCAGTGAGGGCCGCTCCGGGAGACGTGGGAGAAAACAACTTCAGGCCCAGCGCATGGGCGGCGGCACGGGTCATGGCTGCGGCAGTCTCCGCGTTGGCGATCAGTAGATCGCGTCCCGCGGCCAGATCGCCTCCACCCTGCTCACGCAGGTAATCCAGTGCTGTTGCCAGGGCTGCAACCAGGGCAGTCGACGGGGTGTAAGAGGATTCTCCCTTGGCGCCGTTCTTGTTCTCCTTGCGCAGGTCGAAGTAGTAGCGAGGATTCTTGCTGGTCTCCATCCGCTGCCAGGCGCGCGGGCTCACGGCACAATAGGCGAGTCCAGGTGGAATCATCACGGCCTTCTGGGAGCCCCCAATAATGATGTCTATGCCCCAGCCATCCACGTCAAAGACGGTAGTGCCCAAACCAGTGATGGCGTCCACTACCAGCAGTGTTGATGTGCCCTTCAACACCTTGGCAATTCCTTCCACGTTGTGGCGCGCTCCGGTGGAGCTTTCTGTACCCTGCATGTAGAGGACGGCATGTTCAGGCTTCAGCTTTTCTTTCACCTGCTCGGGCGTGACCGTGGCTCCGTAATTCGCGCGGACCGTGTCCACCTGGCAGCCATAGGCCTTGGCCAGGGATTCCCAGCGTTCTCCGAATTTTCCGGCCGAGACCACCAGGACTTTGTCGCCGGGTGAGGTCAAGTTGGATACGGCCGCCTCCATGGCTCCCGTGCCGGATGCGGTGAACAGCACAACGTCGTTCTTGGTGCCGACAAAAGTCTTCAGGTCGGCCAGAACTTTGGTGTAAAGCTTGCGGAACTCAGCGGTGCGATGGTGCATGGTAGCGCCCGCCATGGCAAGCTGCGCCGCAGGTAAGAGCGCTGTGGGACCCGGAGTAAAAAGACGATTTTTAAGAATCATAATGGTGTATATCCTGTCTTGAATTTGTTGAATAAATCGGATTATATGCAGATTGCCTGGCCCTGCGGCAGGTCGGTCAACAACACCAGAATTGAGGTTGGATCGTTCGCATGTTCACTCAGCGGCCCCGCCGCACCCGGCCACCAGGGCTTGGAACTGTGATCATTGTACCTGCGCGTGGCGATTCTTGGGAACAGCCCGGCAGAGCTAACGGTCGGAGATCCAAGAAACAGTTTGAACATCATAACCGTACTTTGCCAGAATCAACCGCAACTTCACGTCGATACATTCATCTAACAAGACCTTCACAGCTTGTCCAGCAAAGCGGCTTTTGCTTCCTGCAATGCGGCAATAGCATCGTTGCGCTCGACGGAGGGAAAGCTTTCTAAGAATTCTTCAAGCGATCTCCCGTGTTCCAGAGCGTCGAACAGATTCTGTAGCGGGACTCGGGTGCCTCTAAAAACTGGCGCTCCGCTCATGGTTTCGGGATCTCTATGAATCACGGACATATTGACCTCCATAAATATTTTAGAACATGAGAACGATGATTGCAGTAAGCAAGAGCCAACCAGAGGTCGTCGAACCGCAGCACGGACAACCCTAAGTCCTGACGAACCACGAACGCGCCAAGGGAGCAATCCGCAGTCATTTGGGGTATGGCCACGTTGCACGGAGACGAGCTCAGGTACGGCGGCCCCTGAGTTTATAATCTGTCTCATGGGACTCAGCGAGCAAATCCACAAAGACATGGTCGACGCGATGCGCAGCCGCGACGAACTGCGGCTTTCTACCCTGCGCATGGTGAAGTCTGCGCTCAAGAACAAAGAGATTGACAAGCGCGCACCGCTCGACGAAAAGGAAGCGCAGCAGATCCTGAGCACCCTGATCAAACAACGCAAGGATTCGATCGAACAGTTCCAGAAAGGCGGCCGCCAGGAGCTGGCGGACAAAGAAGCCGCAGAAATCCTCCTGATTGAAGCCTACTTGCCCAAAGCCCTGGGCGAAGAAGAGGTCACCGCGGCGGTAAAAGTTGCCATCGCTGAAATGGGCTCTCCCACCATGAAGGAAATGGGAACTGTGATGAAGAATGCCATGGCCAAGCT
>DATMMY010000407.1:0-5782 GCA_035569515.1 Candidatus Solibacter sp.
AGCAATTGAGAAATATTGGCGGGAGGGAGTAAAAGCCTCGCGCCTCTCTTTGCCTGAAGCGCTCGAAAAAGTGCGGCCTGCCGTCAAACAGGTTTCACGACTTGATGCGGCGGCCATTCTTGCCGATGTTCACCTCCACGAGCATGACTATGAAGAACGGGGCATCAGCGAATTCCAGAAGATTCTGAACGAGGACCCGGAGAATGCAGCCGCACATCGTGGCCTGGGCTATGCTTATTACAACCGGCACGACTTCGACGTGGCCATGCCTCATCTGGATAAAGCAGCGCAGATAAATCCAAAGGACTGGCAGGTCCATTATTACGAGGCCGTGCTGCTGGGCCAAAAAAATAGTGTCTCCGCTCTTGAGGAAATGGAGCTAGCGAAGATGGAGAAAGAGGCGCGGCAGGTGGTTGAATTGAATCCAGGCTTTGCCGCCGGGTATGGATTGCTGGGATTTGCGCTGATGAGCCAGCACAAACGCGCCGAAGCAACTTTCGCCTATGAAAAGGCCCTCAGCCTCAACCCTGCCAATGAAATAGACACACTGAATCTGGCGGAACTTTACTCCTTACAGAACAGGCCCGACAAGGCAAAGCCGCTGTTCATGGCCTTACAAAACAGTTCGAATCAGACCATTGCAACAGCCGCCCGCAGCCACCTGGAACTCATGAAATAGCAACGAAGAATTGCTAGAATTGCCATAACTGCCAAAATTGCCATCATTGCCATAATTGAAACAAAATTTACCACTGGTATACACGGATGCCACTATCAAACGAGGAACGACAACCGCCGATCTGATCCCATTTGCTCTGCGTGACCAACAGTCGCAACCTCATGGGGGACAACTCGCGCTACAATAGTGATGGATGTCGAGTTCTAGAGCAGTTCCAGAGGTGGTGTAGCGCTGTTACGGAAATGCGGCAGGGGCTAAAGCCCAATTTCTTCAGATGCTTACGGCACGAGTAAACTTCCTTCGGCTCGCAAGCTCACCTCTAGGACAGGCTGGGCCCTGACACAAATCTCGTCTGCACTAACTATGGAAACGCTCCAAAGGGCCGTTCTTCCACCGGTGTTCGGGATACAGCAACTGTGGAACCGATCTAGTCATCCAGGCTTGGGCTGGATATCCATATTTTTAATGCTGCTTTCACAAATGACTGCTAGCATCCCCGGTTGACCAACCTATGAACAGGTCTGTGGACGATCCATCTTTATACCTCAATCGTGAGGCCTCCTGGCTCGCTTTTAACCGGCGAGTGCTGGAGGAGGCCAACGATGAACGCAATCCTGTGCTGGAGCGGGTGAAATTCCTGGCGATCACCGCGAGCAACCTGGACGAGTTCTTTGAAGTGCGGGTTGCAGGACTGCTGCAGCGAATTGAAGATGGATTCATCGATTCAGGTCCGGATGCGCTTAGCGCACAGCAGGAGCGCGAGCTCATAGCAAAAGAGACCCACGAGTTCGTCCAAGAACAATATTCATGTTGGAACAAGAAGCTGCTGCCGGCAATGGCGCGCGAAGACATCCGCGTGCTGCACCTGAATGAGCTGGATGCCAGCCAGGAAGCATTCATCGATACCTACTGCCAAAAGGAAGTGGATCCGCTGCTGACCCCGGTAACGGTCGATCCGGCCCACCCATTCCCTCGCGTGTTGAACAAGGCGCTTTGCATAGGGCTGCTGCTGAAGCGCAAGCGTCGGGCCACGGGCACTTACATCGGAGTGATTACGGTGCCGAGGGTATTGCCCCGGCTGCTTCGACTGCCTTCAAAATCGGGTATCCACTATATCTTCCTGGCCGACCTGCTGACCTATTACGCCCCCCGATTGTATCGCGGCTACGACATAGTGTCTGTGGCATCATTCCGGGTTACCCGCAACAGCAATCTCTACGTGGAAGAGGAAGAAAGCCGGAACCTGCTGGAATCAGTCCGCACCGAGCTGCACCGCCGGCGTAAGGGAGATGCAGTGCGGCTGGAGATTGATGCCGACGCCCACCCGGAGATCGCAGAGCGCCTGCAACAGAACTTTGAACTGGAAAACTGGCAGGTGTTTCAAACCGAGGGACCGGTCAACCTTTCGCGACTGTATAATTTTTACGAAGCTACTGAGCGTCCGGAGCTGAAGTACAAGCCGTTTTTGTCGCGGGAGCTGCGCCTGCCTCCCAGCAGCAACAATATCTTTGACGAACTGCGTAAGCGGGACATCCTGCTCCATCACCCCTTCGATTCCTTCGAGGCGGTTGTGGACTTTATTGAAAGCGCGGCCAAAGATCCTAACGTCGTCTCCCTCAAGCAAACCATCTATCGCACCAGCCAGAACTCTCCGATTGTGCAATCCCTGATTGCCGCGGCGGCAGAAAAAGAAGTAATCGTAGTGCTGGAACTCAAGGCCAGATTTGACGAAGCCACCAACATCCAATGGGCGCGCAGCATGGAAGACGCCGGCGTACAGGTCTATCACGGGCTGGTAGGCTTGAAGACCCATTGCAAGCTTTCCTTGCTGGTGCGGCACGACCCTGACGGTGTCACGCGGCGATACGTGCATGTTGGGACCGGGAATTACAACTCCACCACGTCGCGTTTTTATACCGACGTAAGCCTGCTGACGGCCTCACCGGAGCTGACCTCGGCAGTACATTCCGTTTTCCATTACCTCACAGCCCATGCGGAAGCTTCCACATACGCGCCCATAACCGTCTCCCCGCTTGACCTGGCGACCAACACCCTGTGGCTTATTCAGCGCGAGACGGAACACGCCAGGGCCGGACGCCCAGCAAGAATTATCGCGAAGATGAACGCCCTGCTGGACAAAAATGTCATCCAATCCCTATACCGGGCATCGCAGGAGGGAGTAAAGATTGAATTGATTGTGCGCGGAATGTGCTCCCTTCGGCCGGGCGTGCCTGGAATCAGCGAAAACATTACCGTCCGCAGCATCATAGGCAGGTTGCTGGAGCACAGCCGCATTTTTTATTTCGAAAACGGTGGCGAAGAGGAGATATATATCGCCAGCGCCGACTGGATGCCCCGGAACCTTTACGAACGCGTCGAGGTGTCATGCCCCATCTTTGATGCCGGGTTGAAGCAGCGGGTCAAAGACGAAATCCTGGGCGCCTACCTTGCCGACAACGCCAAAGCCCGTTTTCTCGATCGGAATGGCAACTATACGCACTTGCGGAGGTCCAAAGGGCAACAGAGTTTCAGCGCACAGGACTTCCTCATCAGCCTGGCTGAGGGTTCCGCAACAGTTGCCGATATCCCCGAACCCATCACGCTTTTGCCCAAGGCCGAACGTGGAAGAAAAAAACGTCTGGTGAACCGCTAGGGAGAACATGATCGTCTATTTTTTACGCCACGCTTCAGCAGGCAAACACATGCTCAACGCTACAAAGAACGAGCGGCGTCCTCTGGATGAAGAAGGTGTTCTTCAAGCGCGGTATGTCGGGCGGCTGCTTACAAACCTTGACGTGCAAGTGGAATGCATTATCAGCAGCCCACTAAAAAGGGCGATGCAGACGGCTTCATTAGTGGCCAATGAGTTAGCATTCGAGAATCCCGTGCATACCGAAGATGCGCTCCGGCCAGAAGCCCCATTTGAGCAGTTCCAGCACCTGATAGCGCAACACAGGAGACACGAAGCGATCATTCTGGTAGGGCACAACCCCAACCTCACTGAATTCCTGAGCAAGACCATCTCCGAAAATACGGGCGCGGCCCAGGTTGATTTTAAGAAGGGCGCAGTCGCCAAAGTTGAGTTGCGCGGCCGTTCTGGAACGCTGCATTGGCTGGTAACGCCTAAAATCGCACGCGCGCTTCAGAACAATTTGAAGAGCAACTCCCTGCCAAAGACTTCCTTGAAGTAAGAGACCTCTTTCCCTGCAGCCCACATCTCCAGGTCCGCTCCAGCACGGCCGGTTCTGACGCCAACGGTGATGTCCCCACCCCGCGCCCTCACCTGGATGGCATGCACAGCCGCTCGACGGCCCTGATTCAGAGTCCTGGCCACCCGAAGAATGGCGATGGCCTTGATTACATCGGCCCGGAGCGGGGCGGGCAACACTTTGATCAGACGGTCCCGGAGTTGCGGCTTGGAGTTACCCTGGAACCGGGCAATGATGGCGATGATTTGCCGCTGGACAGGAGTAAATCCAAACAGCTCCGAATGAGCAATCGCATAGTAGGTGTGGCGATGACGGCCCACTGGATTAATGTAATTCCCTACCTCATACAACATAGCGGCTGCGGCGATCCATTCACGGAAACCCTTCGGGAGTTGGTGCACGGACCTGGACTGATCAAAAAACGACAGCGCTAGTTCGCGGACATGCTCCGCATTTTTCAGGTCCACGCGATAGCGGCGAACGATGTTCAGCAGGACGTCCTGGCGATCAGACTCCAACTGGCGATGCGACCGGGTACTCTTATCGTGTTCGGCGGCCATTTGCGCCAGAAGTCCATCGCGCAAACCCAAGGCCGAATAACGGAAGCCCTTCAGCCCGCAAGAATTCAGTATGTGAGAGTAAACGGCGGCTCCTGCCACAATGATCTCAGCGCGCTTGGCGTTGATGCCCTTGATGATCGCGCGCTGTTTTTGGGGTAACTCGGCCAGCCGTTTCGCCAGCGTCATTGCGGCAGCCGCAGTGACCTCGTTACTTGAGAGTTTCAGTGACTGCGCCGCTCCAGCCAGGGCGTCGGCTGTGCCGGAGGTCGCGATGGCAACTCTTACTCCAGCGTGCCTGATGGTCCGGGGAATGCGCGCAGCCTCTTCGGCAATGAACTCATGCAGCCGCTTCAGTTCTTCTTTTGATGGAGGATCGTGCCGGATAAATTCTTGCGTGAGCCGGACCGCGCCAAGCGGAAGGGTAACCAGGTCCCGGATGTGGCCCTGGCTGGCAAACGTCAATTCGCAGCTGCCACCACCCAGGTCAATCAGCAGAAGTTCGGCGGGACGCACTCTCAGGTTGGAGACAACTCCCAAATGAATGAGCCGGCCCTCATCCAGACCGGAGATTACCTCCACCTTCCATCCGGTAGCGGATTTGACCCACTCTTTGAAGACCTGCGAGTTATCGCTGTCGCGCATGGCGCTGGTTGCGACCACACGGACGCGGTCTACAGCATGACTCTGCACCGTCCGGTGAAAACGCCGCAAGACCTTTAAAGTACGGGCCATGGCTTGCGGATCAAGACTGCCATTGCGGAAAACGCCTTCACCCAGGCGCGTCACCTCGCGGTCCTGGTGCAGAGAGATGAGCTTTCCCTTGCGAAGTTCGGCAATGCTGAGACGAACCGAGTTGGAACCGATGTCGACCGCGGCAAAGACCGGCATGGTCTATCAGGCGAGCCGCGCCGCGCCTGGTAAGGACGACACAGACCCGGGTTGTTTCTTGTTGGCTACGGCCGTGACTGGCACAAACAAATTTGCGACCGCAGAGTTTGCAGCCGAATACTTCGCGGCAAAGAGCGACCGCATCTCTACCAGCAAAGGACAGTTCACGCGATCTCCAAATTGTTTCTCCGCAGTCTTTACCAGACTCTCCCAATCATGCCACTCGCCAACGGCATCCTGCACGGATTTGAGGTTCTCGAGAAATTGCTCGCGGCCTGCAGACTTTTGCGCCAATTCGGCGGTATAACGGATGCGCTTCAGGCTGATCCGCAGCTCATGCAATAGCCGGGGCTTGATATTTTGATGCTCCGGGACATCGGCAGAAAGGTCCAAAAGATCGCTGGTCGCCTGATCGAGCGGCGATACCTGCGGGTTGCCAGTATCGG
>DATMMY010000408.1:0-14191 GCA_035569515.1 Candidatus Solibacter sp.
CCTGCCGCTATAATCCCTCCCCTATGCGCACTCGAGCTTTCCTTACGCTTGCAGTTTTCGTTTTCAGTGCAACCGTGTTTTCCCTGGGTCAAACCTCTGCCGCCAGCCTGGACGAAGTTGCCCAACGAATCATTGCGCGCGAGCGCGTGGTGGGTGCTTCCGTGCTGGTGGCCCGCGGCCATCAGATCATCCTGCATAAAGGATACGGCTTTGCCGATCTGGGCCTGGAAGCGCCTGCCAAAGAGGAAACCGTATATCACGTGGTAGGGCCCATGCTTCCCTTCACCGGGATTGCCGTGTTGCAACTGATGGAGCGGGGCAAGCTATCGCTGGATGATGACATCTCTAAGTTCATTCCCGAATTTCCTTTGCAGGGACATCATGTAAGCATCCGGCAGTTGCTCAACCACACTTCCGGAATTGTGGACTATCACTATCTTGGCGATCCCATTGAAGCCACCAGCCGGCAGCCCAAGGCGCTCGACGAGGTGATGGCGCTCTACTCCGGCAAGAATTGGGTCAACGAACCGGGCAAGAAATGGGATTGGTCCATCTCCGGCTTCCAGCTCCTGGTTACGATTGTGGAGCGCGTCAGCGGCCAGAGTTTTCCGGACTACGTGCAGCAGAATATTTTCTCCCCGGCGGGAATCAAGTCCACAACTTATTGCGACGATTTCACGCTGGTGCACGGGCTCTCCCATGCCTATCGAAAGTCTGGGAAGAGCTATGTTCCTGCCAATGAAAATGACATGGCTTACAACTCCGACCTGCGGTTCTGCAGCACGGTAGGGGACCTGTATAAGCTATGGCAGGCCATTCAAGAAAAAAAGCTGATCCGCCCAGAGACCTTCAAGCAGATGACCACCGCCGAAGGCGCTGCCGCTCAGATGAGCCCGCAGGATCCAAAGGCGCAGTACGGCTTTGCCATCATGATTAACCACGAGGAAGACCATCGCCGTATTGGCCAGCACGGTTCGCTGCTCGGCTACAGCGGCAGCCTCTATGATTTTCCTGATGACCAGTTGACCATCATCGTACTCACCAATACTGAAGACCAGAATGCTTATGCCATCACGCGGGCGCTGGCGCGGGCCGCGCTCGGATTGCCGGAGCTCCCCGCGCCTCCGGTCACTCCGGAAAGAGTGCTGTCCGATAATCCGGTTTCAGCCGCAGAGCGTAACCAGCTTGCGGGCACCTTTCTGCTCAAGCTTGATCGCCTGGGCCCAAATTTGCACGATTCTTTCGCGCAATATCGGCGGACCTACCGGGTATTTGATGAGAATGGCAGATTGATGATCGAGGCGCTGGGAGAAGGTCCGGAGCGCCTGCTCAAACAGGATGACGGCAGTTTTGCCATGCGCTCATCACCCAGGGCGCGTATCTCCTTTGTCGTGGAACACGATCGCACGGTGGCCATAAAAATGGATTCGCAAGGCTTTGGCGTTCCACTCTCGGGAGACCGCGTTGGCCCAGGAGATCCGCAGACGTTTCACCAGCAACTGCGCTGATTGCGGTTAGGCCGTACCAACAAAACTCAAAGGGCCGAGGAGGCGCGCAGACGCGGAGAAAACCAAGGCCAAGTTCACACCTTAACGTCACATTCGCTGCCGCTCAGTGCAGGCTCCGGCCACAGAGTTGCACGGAGGAGAGCTTAGAGAACACAAAAGGACGCAGAGTAAACCAAACAATCAAACACCTTTGGTCTTCTCTGCGTCCTTTGCGTTCTCTGCGGTGAGAAAATCGTTACTGTGGAGTTTTCGCTGTGTCGCCGACTTTGGCCAACGCGCTGCCACTAAATGATACGGTGGCGCTATCTGTATCCACCTCGGTCACGGTGGCATCGCCTATCTTGTTGGTTACGGTCTTCAGAACTTTTCCAGTGGCTGGATCTTTAATGGTGCGGACCGCACGGCTGATCTCCAGCTTGTCGCCAACTCTGAGTCCTGATTTGCTGCCCACATTCACGATGAGCGTGTTGCCGCTTACATCGGCTACCAGGCCCGATACGTTTGCCTTCACGGTTGGGAGATTTGCCGCGGCATCGTCCAATTGGCTGGTCGTGGAAGCCACAGATTGCCCGACGGCTTCGCCCAGCAGTGTCTCAGCGAAATTCTTGTTGGTCATGTCAAATGCGCCGCCGCCGGCCCCGTAAGCGCTGCCGCCAGCTCCAACCAGCGAAGCGCCGCCTCGTTTGGACGAGCCCGATCCCGTGACTGCAGCCAGAATCTCGCCAGTGGTGGTATCAACCATTCTGGCGGTGATGTTGCAAATCGCCTTCGATTCCCGCTTTTGCACGCCGCCGACCCCAAAACGCCCGGTGATTCCGCCAAATCCGCCTCCGCCCACCGTGGTGGCCTTGTCATCACGCCCGAACTGGGTGATTGACCCAATGATGATCGCGTCGACACCCAGGACTCTCCCGATCTTCGCGGCTGTGGAGGAATCCGCTCGATCGCTATTGGAGAAATTCTGTTCGGCCAGAATCTTATCCAGCGCTTTGCGCTCAATTACGGAATACTTGCCGTCCTGAACCAGTTTCTGCACGATCATGTCGGAAATGCCCTTGCCTACATCCTGATCGGTGCCGAAAAGAGCGGAAACTGCAGACCGGACCGTTCCATATTCGAAATCCATCACGGCGACCCGCTTCTTACGGGGCGCCTGCTGCGCCGCGCAGGTGGTTACCAAGAGGGTGGCGATGCATACGAAGCGTATGAGTCGGGACATAACTGTACTCCTGCCTCCAAAGTGTCTTGTATTCAAGGGGGAATATGCTTACAGCATCCTAATCGAGTTACGGAATCCAGGCAATCAGGAAATCAGGAGCTTGCCAGAGAAATTTAAGTAGACACTCATATTTCCGAAACGGGCTGTAGTGGATCGTTTCTGGTTCGCCGCGTGCTCCTTTTGGGAGTCAACCCCTTCTCTTTTCCGGCACTTGCAAAGGCCATGGAATTCAGTTCATCTCTTGTCAAAGTAGGCACTCCCCTAGCGCCATGGTACATCCGTCATGTATACAGCCGTTTATATGCTGCTGCATAATTAAAGAATCTTAATCAAATGCAGCGGGCTTCCGAGCGAGAACGTAGCGCGGAACACCTCAACAAAATGCTGCGGGGATAGGTATCAATGAGAAGGCAAAAAAAAGGTCAGTCCAGGAACAACAAGCAACCAGACAAATATCTTATCAACCTGCGAAAAAAGCTGGGGATCATAACCCTGCAAGAAGCAAAAGAGAAAGCCATGACGAAGGCATACTCGGTTTGCAAGGGTGATGCAATACTTGCCGCTGCCCTATTGGGAATCGGCAAGACCTCTCTTTACCGTTTTTTGAACAAGCGCTGATTCGGGAGGCAGGGAATGCGTGGCGCCGTTGGCGTGCTCTAAAGCACCATTCCCTTCCTAACCTTCACAATGGGAAAAGACCGAGAAGCACGCAGTTTGGAAGCTGGTTGACGCCTTAACCGTGCCCATGTCTGACACTGTTTTGAGCACACCTGTGTTCCGGTGAAATCATTATCCGGACGGAGGGTTCTCTTCCTCTGATCAATGACGATGGAGCGGTCAGGGGGAATGCCTGACAATATCCGGCTCGTGGTTTTTTGGGCAATGGTGTAGCCACTGGAAGGCCGCCCCGGTATCAGCCCCAAGATATCCCTGCTGCCTCTGAAGTGTCCAAATGGCGGAAACTCGCGGCGCAGCGGTGGGCAGGTTCGACACAATGAGCCCAGTCTTCTCTTGCCGCCAGATCTCCTAATCCGACAAGTTTGATCCAAGCGCGTGCCGGTTGCGGCAGCGCGGACCGAACTTCCTGCAGCGCTGAAAGCCTGCACTGCGCTCTGAGCTCAGTGCGTTATGGTCAAAGTCAGGTTGGTGGCGTGACTGACGCCGCCGCTGGTGGCGGTCACGGTAATGTTTGCAGTCACCGGACCAGCAGCGGTTTGTGCGCGGCCGCCGCATCCTGCCAACGCTGCGAATAGAAGAAACAGGCTTAGTGCCGGCAGGAGCGAGTTACGCCTGACTTTGTTTTGTCTCGGCCCGCGGCCGCCCGCCAGCACCAGTCCCGCCACTCCTGCCATGCTGGAGAGCAACCAGGAACCGTACGGTGGCGCTGGCGCGGGGCCGGAAGTGGAAGGAGCCCGCAGGGAGGCTACGCTCGTGCTGGTGCTCATGGTCAGCACGGTACTGACTGGCGTATTGCCGGCAGGGGTCACTGTCTGCGGACTGAATGAACAACTCACACCCACCGGCTGCCCCGAGCAGGCAAAGCTGATTGAGTTGGTGAAGCCGTTGGTGGGAGTGATGGTCAGATTGAAATTGACGGACTGGCCTGCCACCACGCTCGCGCTGCCGGAGTTGGAGATAATGCTGAAATCGGGTGGCTGCGAGGTCACCGTTTGATTCAGCGCAGCCGAAGTGCTGGCCTGGAAATTAGTGACGCCGCCATACACCGCGGTGATTGAGTGCCCCCCTGCCGCCAGCGAGGACGTCGTAAATGTTGCCTGCCCCGCAGTGAGCGTTCCCGTCCCCAGGACGCTCGCTCCGTCTTTGAACGTCACCGTCCCCGTGGGCGAGCCGTTGCCCGGAGGAACCACGCTCACGGTCGCCGTGAAGATTACCGATTGGTTCACTAGGGACGGATTCGAGCTGGAGGCGACCGCAGTCGTGGTGGCCGCGGCCTGCAACACCTGGCTCAGCGGTGCTGAGGTGCTGCCCTGGAAGCTGGCATCACCACCGTAAACTGCGGTAATCGAGTGGCTCCCCAGCACCAGAGAAGACGTTGTAAATGCCGCCTGACCAGCGGTGAGCGTCGCCGTACCCAGTGTGCTCGCACCATCTTTGAAGGTGACGGTTCCTGTGGGTGTGCCACTTGCGCTTACCGTGGCGGTGAAGGTAACACTCTGATTCGGAACTGAGGGATTTGCACTTGAAACCACGGTTGTGGTGGTTGCCACCAATACCACTTGACTCAATGCCGGAGAGGTACTGCCCGCGAAATTGACATCGCCGCCATAAACAGCCGCGATCGAGTGGCTGCCCGGAGACAGCGAGGAGGTGCTGAACGTGGCTTGACTGCCAGAGAGGGTCGCGGTGCCCAAGGTACTGACGCCGTCTTTGAACGTCACAGTCCCGGTGGGCGTGCCACCGGTTGCGCTTACTGTAGCGGTGAAGGTAACAGTTTGATTCGGAACCGAGGGATTTGCATTTGAGAGCACGCTGGTGGTGGTCGCGCCCAACACCGTCTGATTCAGGACCGTCGAGGCACTGCCTGCGAAATTGGCATCGCCGCCATACACGGCGGTGATGGAGTGGCTTCCCTGCGTCAGTGAAGACGTGGCAAATGTCGCCTGACCTGCGGAGAGCGCGCCCGTGCCCAAAGTCGCAGCGCCGTCCTTGAAAGTGACAGTTCCGGTGGGTGTGCCACTGCCCGGCGGCGTGACCGCCACGTTGGCGGTAAAGGTGACCGATTGTCCAGCGCCCGAGGGGTTGGCGCTGGAGATCAATGTGGTCGAGGTTCCAGCCTGCGTCACGGTGAAAAAATAAGCCTGAATCTGGCCAATAGTAGCTGAGCCTTCACTGTCTGCGCTCTGACCGTCCGTGGCATACGCATAAATGATGTGTGGTCCAAACAAGAGGGGTGGCGTGGTGGCCGTGAAGGTCGGGGCCGAACCGGAGGCAGCCAGCCACGGTCCCTGCCAGGTATCGAGCTGGAAGTAGACATTTTGCGGCGTGGGTGCGTTGGGAGAATAGGTGCTGCTGGTGGTAAAGGTAAAACTGGGCGTTGGCGAGATGGTCTGATTATTGGTCAGGGGGCTGATTGCAGTGGTCAGTGGTATGGCGTGTACGTTTTGTTCGGTGATGACCGTCAGGTTGCCGCTGTTGAAGTTGGCCACATACGTCCGGTTGGTGATTGGATTTACCGCACTGCTGCCGGGCCGTATCCCGGCGGTGATGGTGGCCGGAGCGCTGCTGGTTCCACTCAGGGCGATTGTGTTGCTCGCACCGTCAATCACGGAGATGGTGTTGTCTGTGAAATTCGAGAGATAAATCTTGTTCGTGACCGGATTCACCGCCAGTCCGTCGGGATGATTTCCCACGGCGATGGTGAGCGGCGCACCGCCGGCCGAGAAGACCGTGGTGGTATTGCTGCCATTGTTGGCCACCCATATCTGGCCGCTGGCGGGATCTACGACAACGGGGCCGGGCAAGTTCAATTGTGGAGGCGCAAAGAAACTTGAAAATGTATTGGTGGCGCCATCGATGACCGCGATATCGTTACCGCCGCCATCGGCCACGTAAATCTGGTTGGTGAGCGTGTTCACCGTCAATGATCCGGGATTCGTTCCCACTCCCACAGCAGTGGTGGAGTTAGTGATACCGTCAATCGCCGTCACCGTAGAACTGTTCCGATTGGCCACATAGATCTGGTTGGTGGCCGGATTTACCGCAATCGCTCCCGGATTGGTCCCAACAGTCAGGGGAGTCGTGGAGTTGGTGACACCGTCGATCACTGTCACTATGTTGCTGTTGTCGCTGGCCACGTAAATCCTGTTCGTGACCGGGTTCACCGCCACGGACTGCGGGCCGCTCGCGCAGGGGCAGGTGATGCCGGCGGGGAGATTGATGGTAGTGGGGGTATTGGTAGCGCCGTCAATCACGGTCACGGTAGCGCTTTGCAGGTTGCCTACATAGATCTTGTTGGTGACCGGGTTCACCACCACAGCATGGGGATTGGTGCCCACGGTCACAGGGGTGGGATTCGGAGTGTTGGTGGCCCCGTCAATCACGGTCACCGTGCTGCCGCTGCTGTTGGCCACGTAAATCTTGTTGGTGACCGGGTTCACATCCACGGCCAAGGGACCGCTTCCCACTGTCACCAGAACATTGGCATTGGAGGCCCCATCGATCACTGTTACGTTGCTGCTGCCGAAGTTGCCCACATAAATTTTGTTGGTGACGGGGTTCACCGCTACGGCCTGGGGATGGGTTCCTGCCGTCACTGACGTGGGGGTATTGGTGGCCCCGTCAATCACTGTCACGTTGTTACTGCCGAAATTGTTCACATAGATCTGGTTGGTGAACGGATCCACCGCCACGCCATTGGGCTGGGTGCCAACAGCGACATTGGCGGGCGTGTTGGTAGCGCCGTCAATCACCGTCACATTAGCACCCTGGATGTTGGCCACGTAAATTTTGTTGGTCACCGGATTCAAGGCGATCGCTACGGGACTGCTTCCTGTGGCTACGGTAGTGCTCGCGGTATTGGTTGCGCCGTCAATCACGGTCACAGTGTTGTCGCTGGTATTGGCCACGTAAATCCTGTTCGTCACCGGGTTCACGGCCACGGCCCCGGGTGCGCTGCCGACGGTTACCGCGGTAGTAGCGTTGGTAGCACCGTCGATCACTGTTACGTTCCCGCTGCTATGGTTGGCTACATAGATCTTGTTGGTGACCGGATTCACCGCAACGGCGAAGGGCTGAGTTCCGGCTGCAATGTTGGTGGGCGTATTCGTGGCGCCGTCGATCACGGTTACGTTGGCGCTGCCGATGTTGGCCACATAAATCTTGTTCGTCACCGGGTTCACGGCCAGGGCGCGCGGTGAACTGCCTGCTGCCACGGTAACGGTGGTGCTGGCCGCCCCATCGATCACGGTGACATTGGCGCTGTTGTTGTTCACCACGTAAATCTTATTGGTGACGGGGTTTACTGCGATCGCGATCGGTGAGGCTCCCGCGCCCACGATGCTGACCGCCCCGGTGGCTCCGTCAATTACAGCGGCCCCCTGGGCCACAGCGATATAAACCTTATTGGTAACCGGATTCACCGCCACCGCCTGGGGCTGGGTGCCGACATTTAAGGTGGCGCTAACCGTTTGGGCCTTGGCTCCTGTAATAGCAACTAAGAGCATCAAGAATACGAAAGCAAACTTACTACGCGGGAACAGCCTGTTTCCCATATGAATGCGGTCTCCCTTGGTCTCATCTTTGACCGTTGAGCATTACGGCCTGGACTGTTGGGCGCAAACTTAAGTGTTTCCAATGTTATGGGTCAATGGCAGGAGCGCGGAAAGAACATTCCCGTTCAAATAGTTAAAAACAAGTGCCTTAGGATTGCCATGTGCCAAGCCTTCGGTAACCTTTTACATACCAAAATGGCGATGCTAAACTCGTGGAACCCGTGGAGACTCCCAACCCGTCGCCGTCAGTTGTGCCCAGAATTGTCCGATTCGGCGCCTACGAAGCCGACCTGCATACCGGCGAGCTGCGCAAGTCCGGAATGCGGTTGAAGGTTGGCGCGCAACCATTTCAGGTTCTGACCATCCTGCTGGAAAAACGGGGAGACGTAGCGACCCGCGACGAATTGCGGGAACGCATATGGCCCTCAGGCACGTTTGTGGATTTCGAAAACGGCCTGAACAAGTCCGTAGCCAGATTGCGCGGACTGCTCAACGACGATCCCGCCAATCCGCGCTTCATTGAAACTGTGCCCCGCCGGGGATACCGGTTTCTGGCCCCGGTTGAATCTGTTGAGGCAATGGACAAAACCAGCCTGCCGGCGCCTGCCCAAACTAACTCAGGGAATGGCAGCAACAGCGGAGCAGTCGAAGCGCAGACCCCGTCCGAACGTCAGGATGAGAATGATTCCGGGAATGAGCGGAGCAAACAATCGTCGCCTGCCGAAGCAAGCCCATCGGCGCAAAGTGCTGTCCATGCCGGCGCGTTGCAGCGGAAATACTCTTCAACTCTTGCACGGGTAGTGGTATGCGCAGCCCTTGGCCTGGTTGTGCTGCTGGCAACATCGGCAATCCTCTATTCCCGTTACAGGAGCCATAACGCCGGCGCCCGCATCCCGATCCGCTCGATCGCGGTGCTGCCATTCCAGGACGTTACCGGCAACTCTGACCAGGAATACTTCGCGGAAGGCATGACCGATGAGTTGATCAAGGACCTCGGCAAAATGGGAACGCTACGGGTAGTTTCGGGACGGTCCGTCTCGCGATTCAAGCACAGCGAAGAACCTCTGGACCAAATTGGAAGGGAGTTGGGAGTCGATGCGATCGTCGAGGGTACATCAGCCCACACGGGAGACAGAGTTCGCCTGACCATCCGGCTGGTCGGAGTATCTGGAAATGAGGATTTATGGGCAGGCCGTTATGTCGGCAGCATGAACCAGTTGTTGGCTGCGCAAGTGGATATTGCGCGGAACGTGGCGCGGAACGTTCACCTTGACCTTCCTGCTGAAGCAAAGGCGGCGGGAACAAAAGCAAAACATGTTCCCTCGCCCGAAGCGTATGACGCGTATCTGGAAGGACGCTATTACTACTACCATTGGGGCAACCGGTGGACCACCGTCTGGTGGAAGAAAAGCTGTAAGTACTTCGAGCGAGCCATCCAATTGGACCCGCAATATGCTGCGGCCTACGCCGCCCTGGCGGACAGCTACGCCGCCATGAACACTACCGGTATGGAAGTGCCTGCTGAAGAGAGAATCGACTCTGCCCAGGCCCTGGCCATGGCCAAAAAGGCCATTGAGCTTGATGACACCGATGCCGAAGGACATGCAGCGCTGGGAAACATCTTTCTCAACAACTGGCAGTGGCCCGAGGCCCGCGAACAATTCAAAACTGCCGTCTCACTCCGGCCAAGCGACCCGCAGATACGCCTCCGGCTTGCCTCCTATTACCGTGCAGTAGGAAAACTGAAAGAAGCAATTGAGGAAACACGGGAGGCCAGGCGGCTTGATCCCTCAGCCGACATAGTTGCGAGAGAGGCGTTCCTTTATTTCACAGATGGCCAATATGAGCAGGCGGAGAAAGAGTTCAAAAATGCAATTGCTCTTGAGCCGGGCATCATATCGGCGAAAAAAGGACTGTATCTTCTGTATGAACGGCTGCACAGGCTCCCGGAGGCTATCACCGAACTTCATGATTTGTTAGTCAGCACGCGCCATCCGGACCGTGCCCGTGAGATAACGGAAATCTACCGTAAAAACGGCTACGAGCAGGCCGTTCAGTATGTGATGCGCGAAGAGATTATGGATGACTATAAAGAAAGGTCTAAACCATTTTCCCTCGCCAGCGATTATGCGCGCCTGGGCGACAAAGAGAAAGCGCTTGAGTATTTGCAGAAGGCCTATGAAACGCACTCCAACCAACTCAGCGGCCTGAAGACCGCCTATGAGTTCGCCAGCGTTTCTTCCGATCTAAGGTTTCAGACTATCTTGAAGAACCTGAAACTTGATGATGCCAGCCTTGCTCAGGAGAACAAGCAGTAATAAGGAACCTATGATTAGACGCGATTTTCTGTTTGGTTTAGCCATAACAGGTGCGCTCGCTGCGGGACGCAGGCCATTGGGCGAGCAGACGCCGTCGAACCTTTCATTGCTAAGCAAAGGCTTTGCTGCGACAACATTGGACGCTGATTCCTATTTTGAGGTGCATGGCAACCCTAAGGGTCCCGCAGTCTTTCTGACCGGTCCAGTCTTTTCCAGAACATTGATTCCAGCCAATGTCCCCCTCCAGACGAAAATCAAGGAGGGGTATATCAGACGCCTTGGGGATCGCTATAGGTTGCTGATGGCTGACTACCCGCATGTTGGGAGCAAGGCCAAAGACGGAACACTGCTGACGGTCGAAGATGTCTGCAAAGACCTTCTGTCCCTGGCTGACGCCGGAGGTATGGACCGTTTTGCTGCGGTCGGCTATTCATTTGGTGGAAATGCGGTCCTGCAACTCGCGACGCGTTCTCCCCGGGTTGTGGCGCTCGTCGTTGGCGGCTGGCCGGCAATCGATGGTCCGTATGACATCCTGTTTCAAACGACTCAGAAACTCCAGAAAGAATCTCCCGATCGGCCCGAAATAGGCCGTTTTGTCAATTACTACAAGAGCCTCCAAAATTGGCAGGAGCGCGCTGAGGTGGCGAAACTGGCATGTCCGAAACTTAACTACATAGACACAACCGACGGCGAAGATACGGATTTCATCGGACGTTTTCGCAGAAATAAGAACGCTCTCCAGAAATTGGGTTGGGACACCGAGGAGGTCAATAGCGGCCATGGCCACGCTGGTGGACTTATGCCAGATGTCGCGTGCCCCGTGATCCGGGCATTTCTGGATAAGCACTTTTCAGGAGATCAGGAAGTTGTTCGTTGACCAGTCGATCTATCTCAGGAACACTGAGCATGCGAATTGGTTGCTTTCCCACTGTCCACCCTTCCAAGTATTAGCATCGGGTTATGGATGTGGTTACCTCAGTCGCCGGAATCGTCGGCGGCAATTACTCGCGCGATAGGTTGAGCGAGTTGAATGGCACGCCCTAAGCGACGAGACTAAATTAGAACTGTACTACTTGAGCGTGATAACACCTGTGGGGGCCGCTGTGCGCATCTTCAGTCTGTGCGTATCTTCAGTCTTGACTCCCAGACAGCGTGGGTTTAACGTCTGTTCCATCCCCCAAAGACACAACTTCCCGCAAGAAGCGTGTTTCGCCCAGAGGGAACTGCCCAAGTGCCACGATCCCGCCAATTGTCGTCCCGTGCCGGCTGTTTCGACGGCTTCCACCGTTGCGCTCTGGTGGCCGGCCACCCCGGACATGAACTCAGAGTGTTTGGCTGGATGTCCGAATATAAAGCCTCGCGTCTACGTGCCGGGAACCATTGCTCACAGTTTCCGCTGGATCAGGTCCCAGTGCGCACAGCGCGGACTGACGGTGCGCCATCTTGGCCGCGATAAAGCCCATCGGCACCCATGGTTGGAACTACGAAAAAATTTCAAGATCTGACGGGAGCGATTCAAATCATGCAACTGCGACGGATACATTTTCAAAAGCACGTGCGAGGGTGCGCCCGCCTGAGCAGGAATTTCGTTCTTTCTCTAGCGATTGCATTGACAGGCTTCGCGGATACCAGATGCCTGGCCACTCAGACCAACTCGGGCCGAGAAGATGCTGCGGGACTGGGCGTGCAATTCACAAAAGAGGATTACGCGAGGGCCGACCAAATGCGGGGAGGCGTTCTGCTCTCCAAATTAAAAAACTGGTTTGTGGTCCCGCATTGGATTGGACAAGACGATGACTTCTGGTACAAACGAGAAACCAGCAAAGGCTTCGAGTTTGTTCTGGTGAATGCCGCCACTGGCCGCAAGCAGCCTGCCTTCGATCATGAACAATTGGCGCAAGCGCTCACCAAGACGACAGGCGTTCATGCCAGCGCTGATAAATTGCCGTTTGACGCTTTTACATACAGCGCCGATCGCATCGCAATTCATGTCGTGCTCACAGGCAACAATCCAGCCAAGGAATACGACTGCCAGTTGCGCACCGCAGTTTGTACGGTGACCCCGGCGCGGTCCTTTCCCGAGCCATTTGAAATCACCATCTTTGACCGGGTCCCGCCCGCTACGCCCGATCCCAATGAGGGAGTGCTGATTGCGCCCGACAAGCATTGGGGGATTTTCACCCGCGAGAACCACCTCTGGCTGCGCGATATCGCCACAAGCGTGGACCGTCCGCTTACCAGCGAGGGTGGCCCCCATTTTGGCTACGGAATTTATATGAGCGAGTGGCAGTCAGCGGACATTCCGCGACAGAAGGCCGTGGAGGCGGGCCATCGCCTGCCCCCGATGGCTTCGTATTGGTCGCCCGATTCGCGGACTGTAGTTGTCCCATATGTGGACGAGCGCCATGTTGCCGACTATCCGTATGTGGAAAGTACGCCTGCGGACGGAAGCTTCCGGCCAAAGTTACACATGGTGCGGCTTCCCCTGGTGGGTGAAAAGCCGGCCATTGTGGAGTGGTATGCTTTTGATGTTCCAACCGGGACCTCGCGGCGGATCAGCTTCCCTTACGACAAGCTGCTCTTTCCCGAGGCCGATCTGCTGGCGGTGCATAAGAAATGGTGGAGTTCCGACAGCCACCACCTGTATGCCGCAGCCTACGGACAAAGCCTGGAAGCGGCCTACCTGTTTGATGCGGACATCGCTACAGGCTCGGTGCGCACCGTCATCGAGGAGCACATGCAGCCGCGCGTGCAGTTCAGCTCCTCAGCCTATGACTCACCGAACGTGTGGGTCAGCGGCAACGGCAGCGACGTGGTCTGGTTTTCCCAGCGTGACGGATGGGGCCATCTTTATCTCTATGACGGTCATACAGGCAAGCTCAAGAACCAGATCACGCGGGGCGAGTGGTTGGTGCGCGACATTCTTGAAATCGATGAAGCACGCCGCCGGATTTTCTTCACCGGGGTGGGACGGGAGGGCGGCAACCCCTATTATCGCTATCTTTACCGCGTAAATTTTGACGGCTCGGACCTTAAGCTGCTGTCACCCGAACACGCCGACCACATGCTGCTCAACCCGGAAAGTATTTTCAGCTTTGACATCAGTTCGGGCTACAAGGCCATCTCGCCGAGCGGCAGGTATGTCGTCTATAATTTTTCTACTCCCAAACAGCCCACCGAAACAGTAATTCGTTCGTCCGATGACGGACGGCTCATCTCAACTTTCGAAAAGGCGGACGCGACCGAGCTCTTTGCCGCCGGGTATCAGCCGCCAGACGAGTTTGTGGCCAAGGCGGCTGACGGCAAGACCGATCTTTGGTGCCTCCTTTATAAGCCCAGCAGGCTTGATCCGGGCAAGCACTACCCGATTGTGGACCTGAACTATGCGAGTCCACTGGTTGCGGTAGTTCCGCGCAATTTCCCTACTGCAGTCCGTGGAGCTGCGGCGCCTACCGCCGCGGTCTTGAACGAGCTCGGGTTTGCGGCGGTCACGATCGATGCTCGCGGCACCGCGTACCGGGCGCGCGAGTTCTCCTACGCGAATTACGGCAAACTGAACATCAACGGCCTGGATGACCATGTGGCGGTCATCAAACAACTGGCGCAGCAGCGTGCTTACATCGATATCAACCGTGTAGGAATCTCGGGATCATCGTTCGGTGGCTGGAGTGGCATCCGCGGACTGCTGGAGTTTCCGGACTTCTACAAAGTTGCGTTCGCCAACGTGCCGGGCACTACCTTTCATGGTGAACCACCGGCCATGGATTGGTATGCATTTCAGGGCACGCCTGTTTATAGCGACGGAAGCCAGTGGCGCCCCACTCCCAATGAGATACCTCAGAACTGGAAGGCTTTGGATACAGTTGCACAGGTTTCTCAGCTCAAAGGGAGCTTGATGATCGTAATGGGTGAACT
>DATMMY010000409.1:0-20718 GCA_035569515.1 Candidatus Solibacter sp.
GCGGATGTATCGAACCGGAGATCTGGCGCGCTGGAGGAGAGATGGCGAGCTGGAGTTTCTGGGGCGGGCCGACGACCAGGTGAAGATCCGTGGTTTTCGAGTGGAGCTGGGGGAGATCGAGGCGGCGCTGGGGCAGCATCCGGGAGTAAGGGAGGTGGCGGTGGTGGCGCGGGAAGACCGGCCGGGGGATAAGCAGTTGGTTGGGTATGTGGTGCGCCGTGAAGAGGCTGAGG
The DNA here is from genome assembly GCA_035569515.1 of Candidatus Solibacter sp. Classification (GTDB taxonomy): domain Bacteria; phylum Acidobacteriota; class Terriglobia; order Terriglobales; family Acidobacteriaceae; genus Angelobacter. Next base: position 234 of record DATMMY010000409.1, read on the forward strand.
AGAAGCTGTCGCCGGCGGGATTACGGCAATACCTGGCGGAGCGGCTGCCTGGGTATATGGTGCCGGCGGCGATCGTGGAGCTGGCGGGGCTGCCGAGGACCACGAGCGGAAAGATCGACCGGCGGATTCTGCCGGCGCCGGAGTTCACGGGGCACGAACGGCGGGCGCCGCGGACGGCGCAGGAGGAGATCCTGGCCGGCCTGTTTGCCGAAGTGCTGGGACTGGAGCAAGTGGGCATTGATGATAACTTCTTCGATCTCGGCGGCCACTCGCTGCTCGCCACCCAGGTCGTTACTCGTCTTCGGACAGTTTTACTTTTGGATGTTCCCGTAAGGGACCTTTTTAAGGCCCCTTCCGTGGCGGCGCTCTCAGAGATAATGGTCGCGCACGAACCCACGCCCGGTCACATCGCGCGGGTTGCCGAAATTTATAAGCTAGTTCAATCGATGAGCGTGTAGTGAATCCCATCCCGATGTATCTCCACCGGAGCCCACCGCCAGTCCGGGGCTTGTGTGGCCATCGATGAATCAAATTACCGACCTAAGACCTCCGGGACAAAACGTCCTAAAGACCTCAGCATGAAAATGTCGTTCTCTCAACTCTCCGCCGAAAAACAGGAACTCTTCGCGCGCCTTCTTGCAGAGTCGGGCATCGAATCTACAACGCAAACGATCTCGCGTCGAAACGCCGTCACCGCGCCATTGTCTTATGGGCAGGAACGGATGTGGTTCCTCTATCAATTTCAGTCCGATAAAGCGCTATATAACCTGCCTCTCGCCTTGAGGATGAGGGGAAAGTTGGATATTGCGTCGTTGAAGAGAGCATTCGATGAAATAGTTCGAAGGCATGAGGCATTGCGAACTACCTTCACCGACGACGAAGGTCGTCTGATGCAGGTGATTCAACCGGCACAAACGCTTGATGTCCGGGTGATCGACCTGCCGGAGGGCCTGACAGACAGGAAAGAAGACGGGGTGAAGCGCTTCATACGTGAAGAGGCGCAGGAGCCTTTCGATCTGACTCGGAGTCCATTAATACGGGCCATGCTGCTGCGCCTTGGACCGGAGGAGCATATTTTGGTGGTGACTATGCACCACATTGCCAGCGATGGGTGGTCCATAGAATTGTTGAGGCAGGAATTAGCCACGCTTTACAGTGCCTTTCGGGAAGGCCGGAACCCGCAGTTGCCGGAGTTGTCGATTCAATATGCGGATTACGCCATGTGGCAGCGGGAATATTCGCAGGGCCGGGAGTTGCAGGCCAAATTGGAATATTGGAAAAAACAATTGGCGGGTATGGCCGGCGTGCTGGAATTACCGGCGAAGCGACCACGTCCGGCGGTGCCTGACTATAGGTCCGCGCAGCACAACTTTCAAATCCCGCCTCCATTATTGCGCTCGCTAGAGGAACTCAGCCGGGCGCACCGAGTGACGCTGTTTATGGTTCTGCTGGCAGCGTTCCAGGTATTGCTGTCCAGACATAGCGGGCAGGCGGATATTGCCGTGGGTACTCCCGTTTCCGGCCGCGATGAGTCGGCCGTAGAAGGCCTGATCGGTTTTTTTGTGAACACCCTGGTATTGCGGACCGATCTGTCAGGGAATCCGACATTTCTGAGCCTGCTGGAGCGAGTGCGCGATGTGGCTTTGGGGGCTTATTCCAACCAGGACCTGCCGTTTCAGACGCTGGTTGAAGTGCTGGAGCCAGAACGCGATCTCAGCCGGTCCCCCTTATTTCAGGTGTTGTTCATCAATAGCGCCCCGGCAAAACCGTGGACTCTACCGGACATGGATGTGGAAGAGCTGGAAGTCGAGTATGGGAAAGCTCCATTTGACCTGACGGTGGGATTGAAAAGCAATGGGCGACAAATCCAGGGTGAAATCCTGTATCGCACTAGTCTATTCGATACCGAAATGGTCACCCGCTTGGCAGCGCATTATGTGACGCTTCTGGCAAGCATAGTGGACAACCCGGAAACACCGGTCCTTCTCTTATCTTTGCTCACAGAGCAGGAAAGAAGGGAGATGTTGCTGGAGTGGGGCCAGGGTACACAGTGCCTCCAGAAAGATAAATGCGTGCACCAGTTGTTCGAGGAGCAGGTGAAACGCGTTCCGCTGAAAATCGCTGTCGTGGATCAGCACGAAAGCGTGACCTATCAGGATCTGGATCGCCGGGCGAACCAGTTAGCGTATTATCTGCGCCGGCTGGGCGTGGGGCCGGATAAACTGGCTGCCATTTGCGTGGAACCCGGGGCCAGTATGGTGGTTGGTTTGTTGGGAATACTTAAAGCGGGCGGCGCCTATGTTCCGCTGGATCCAGACTGGCCCTCTGAACGATTGGGCTACGTGCTGGAAGATTCCCGAGCCTCGGTACTGGTCACGCAGGATGCGCTCCTGCGGAGACTGCCCGTGTTTGCTGGAACCATAGTCAGATTAGACGGGCATCGGGAAGAAATCAGCCGCGAAGATTTCAAGAGTCCCGGGAATCGTGCCGGAAAGGCGAACCGTGCCTATGTGATCTACACATCGGGCTCAACCGGCAAACCCAAGGGCGTGGAAGTTCCTCACTCGGCGTTGTCGAATTTTCTTGCCTCCATGCTTCAAGAGCCCGGCATTCATCAAGATGATTTGTTGTTGGCGGTGACCACGCTCTCCTTCGATATTGCCGGCCTGGAACTCTATTTGCCTCTGATTGCCGGAGCGAGAGTGCGGGTACCAAGCCGGGACATCTGCTTCGACGGAAGCAGGTTGTTGGAGACCCTCAATGAGGGAGTTACGGTCATGCAGGCGACCCCGGCTACGTGGAAATCACTTCTCAACGCTGGATGGGCCGGGCACTCCCAGCTTAAAGCATTGTGCGGCGGGGAAGCCCTTAGCGCAGACCTGGCAAAGAAACTCCTCGAGCGGAGCCGCTTGGCGTGGAACATGTACGGTCCCACGGAAACCACGATCTGGTCTTTGACGCAGAAGCTGGGAAACGTTACAGACTGCGTCCCCATCGGCCGGCCGATCGCAAACACAGAGGTATACGTGCTGAATCAGGAAATGGAGCCCGCACCGGCCGGCGTGGTGGGGGAACTCTACATTGGAGGAGCAGGGCTTGCCCGCGGGTATCTGAATCGACCGGCGCTGACGGCGGACAAGTTTGTTCCAAACCCGTTCAGCAAGACGGAAGGTGAGCGCCTTTATCGGACGGGAGACCAGGTAAGGTGGATAAACAACGGGATTATTGAATTTGTGGGACGGTCCGACGATCAGGTAAAAGTCAGGGGTTACCGCATCGAATTGGGAGAGATCGAGTCGGTACTGCGGGAGCACGAAGCAATTGGCGAGGCTGTAGTTGTGGTGCGAGAAGACCAGCCCGGAGATCAACGGCTGGTTGCATATATAACCAAGAAAAACAATTACGATTTCGATAGCGGCGAATTGCGCGGCTTCTTGAAGCAGAAGCTGCCCAGTTACATGCTGCCCTCCTGCTTCGTGCAACTTGAGAAGCTGCTGTTAACTGCGAATGGCAAGATCGATCGGCGGTCGCTTCCCGTTCCTGGCCTGGATGCGGAGGAAAGAACCGCCAAATATGTCGCTCCTGCGACTGAGACGGAGAAGAAACTTGCTGAAATCTGGTCGGAAGTCCTTGGACTGGAGGCCGTGAGTGCGGAAGACAGCTTTTTGGACTTGGGAGGGCATTCGCTACTGGCCATGCAAGTCACTTCCCGCATTCGGCGCATGTTCGGCGTTGAATTGCCGTTGCTGACATTTTTTGAGCAGCCAACTCTCTCTACAATAGCTTTGTTGATCGACAACGGGAAAATAGCGGGCAAGAAACAACGTTCCCGGTCGCGTTCGAAGAAGCGCAACCTGCAACCAACTGAATAATCCTGCCGTCCCGTCGCGGCTACGCGCGGGCCCGATCTTCCTGAAACTTCTCTCCGTCCCACGCGCGATTTCTAAACCCTCCATGCAGGCCGAGCGCTACCCTCTATCCTTTTACCGCCACCGACTCGTTTACTTTTTTTGACTGCGCTCTGGTCTTTCCCCCGCTGAAGAATTCAACGCCTCTGCTCCGTCGTCCTCCACTGCCTCTCTCGTTTCCATGTTGCGGCCAAAGTGCTCTGCCAGTTCTTGCTGAATAAGATCTGGGGACATGTTCTTGATTTCCGCGATCAAGTCCGAGATTCCTTCGCCATTAAATTTTTCAGCCCTGATTTGCTCCACAACTTCCGCAAGTTCGATCAGCGTTGGCGAGTCAAAGACTCGTTTCAGCGGCAAATCAATGTCGTAGGCCTGCCGCAGCCGAGACGCAACTTGGGTCGCAAGCAGCGAATGCCCCCCGAGAAGGAAGAAATCGTCGTGAATCCCGACTTTTGCGACACTCAGGAGACTCACCCAAACTGAAGCGATGAAATCTTCCGTAGGTGTTCGGGGAGCGACATACGGGGCCTCGGAACTGGTTCCGCTGCTCGTTGGCGGCGGAAGCGCCTTGCGGTTGATCTTGCCACTGGTCAGCAGTGGCATAGAGTCGATCATCACGAAGGCTGACGGCATCATGTAATCCGGAAGATGTTCTTTCAAGAATGCAAACAGTCCGGGAATCGCCGTCGCGTTAGGCTGCCGGGGAACAATGTAGGCCGCGAGTTGCATGTTGCCTGCCGCGGTGTATGCCGTAACCACAGCTTGATTTACTCCGGGATGCTGAAGGAGGACCGCTTCAATCTCGCCCAGTTCAACACGATAGCCTCGAATTTTCACCTGAAAGTCGATGCGCGCCAGAAAATCGATCAGGCCATCCCTGCCATAGCGTCCAAGGTCTCCCGTGCGGTAAAGTCTCGCCCCCGGAACACTGCTGAAGGGGTCTGGTATGAAGGCCTCGGCAGTCCGAACCGGGTCATTGCGGTAACCCCGGCCGACGCCCACGCCGCCTACGTGGAGATGCCCTGCCACCCCGAGAGGAGCGGGTCTCCACGCAGGGTCGAGAACATGTATACGAAGGTTCGGCAGCACCTCGCCGACAGGCACGCGACGTCGCGCCACGTCCGATAGCTGCGTAATGTAGTACTGCGTGACATCATCGGAGCACTCGGTTGGTCCGTACGCGTTGATGAGCGGTACGTTGGGGTAAGCCGCAAGCCATTCGCGGCACATCTCGGCCGGCAGCACCTCTCCATTGACGATGAGCCAGCGTAGCGTCGAGAGCTTCGGCCGGCTGACGCCGCCCTCCTCCAACTCCACCAGCATCGCGCGCAGCATTGAGGGTACAATTTCCAGGATTGTGAGTCCCATCTCGTCTACAGCCTGCAGAAGTCGTTGGGGGTCACGCGCCACTTCATCGTCGATAATGCGGACGCATCCGCCGACGAGCAGCACGGTAAGAAACTGCCACACCGAGACGTCCACTGCCTGGGAAGCTGATTGCCCGAGCACGTCCATGTTTGTCAGGCCCAGGGTTTCCACCTTGCAACGCAGGTGATTCAACATGCCGTCATGCGTGATCATGGCCCCTTTGGGATCTCCCGTTGATCCTGAGGTATAGATGACATAGCCGAGACTCTGGGGACGAACCATGGCGCGTTCCTGCAGAGGCGCGCCATGCATTTCGAGGTCCTCGATATGCACAAGGGCGGGACGCTCCGCATGGGTAATACCTTCCTGCACTTGCTCCGCGAATTCTTGAAGCGATGCCGGAGCCACCAGGAACGAGCTCCCGCTCCGCCGCAGGATGCGGCCGATACGCTCCGCCGGTTGTTCGGGATCGAGAGGCAGGAATGCGCCGCCGGCTTTGAGAATAGCAAGTATCGCGGCGAGAAAATCCGTGTTGCGCGGCCCCAGCAGTGCGACCAGCGTTTCCGGTCCAACTCCCAGCCGATGCAATTGCCCAGCCCACAGGTCTGCCCGCTCATTCAGTTCGCGATAGCTCAACTTGCCTTCGTGGATAACCGCAGTCGCTTCAGGCGTCCGCTGGGCCTGCTCGGCAATCAAATCGTGAGCTAAACGATCAAGCAGCAGCGGAAATCCATCCGGCCGCACCGTGTCAAATCGATGGTCGCTCTCCAGCAGCATGCTGATCGCATCGATTCTCTCCGCGGTTATCATCTGGCGTGTGCACGCGCGCACCCGTTGGAGAAACTGATCGTCATCAAACAATGTGTCATGGAAGTAGAGCGTAAATTCGAGGCTGTTCTTGCTTTCCAGCACGTTGAGGTGCACTTCATTTGGCTCGACATACTGGTAGTGCCGAATAAAGGATGAGGCATTGCTCCCGGGCTTGTTGATGTTCAGAAAGCCGATAAAGTTATAGAAGAATCTCGGCCGGCTGGTTTCTGCAATCACCGCGCTCTGCTGCGCGCCCGATATCCTCTTGTAGCGGGCGACTTGTCTCCTGAATTCCATGACTGACCGAACATAAGTCAATGGGTCAGGGTTGCCGTCGAAGACTTCGCGGCGAAACACCATAGGGAGAATATGGTAGAAACAGCCCAGAGTTGCCCGCTGCTCCGGTTTACGGCCATCCTGAACATGCGACACGATGAAGTCGCCGGTGGGACTGCAATACCTTTGAATCGTCAACCCATAGGCTGCAATGATATAGGCCGCTAGACCGCATCCGTTCGTGGCGCAGAACTGCCTTATGTTGTCCAGTTCCTCCCCTTCAATGAAGACCCTGACTACGTGTTCCTCCGTTCCGGTCTTCTCATCCGGCTGGCACTCGAGCGCCGTGACCCCGGAGGTCTCAGCAGCCCAGAAGGCCAGTATTTCAGGAGTATCAAATGAGGCCAGGGAATCGGCTATGAAGTCATAGAACGATGGTGCGCGTAGCTCGGGCAAAGGTTCGTCACGTTCCAGACATGCGTATGCTTCCCAGGTCTTGCGGAAGACCAGGGAACTTGTGGTTCCGTCGCAAGTGATGTGGTGCCAAGTCAGAAAGGCCACGTAGTCGCCGGAGACTGTCTTCACCAGTAAACTCCGGTACAGCTGCCCCTCCTGGATGTTGAACTGCCTCGAGATTTCCTGGTTGGCCAGTTCCTCCAGCGTGCGGGCTCGTGGATGTTCCGCGCCGAGATCGATGAACTCATGCGGGACAGAAAGTTCAGGATCGACAAATTCGTACGGCTGGTGGTTGTAAGTAACAAACCGGGTATGCGTAATTTCCTCATGGTCTAAGACATGCTTAATTGCATCACGCCATAGGCTGGGGGAAACGTCGGGCCCCAGTGGGAGAGTCACAACAACTCGAAGCGGCTTTGGATCTGCGGAGAGTTGATTGGCGACATAGATATCGTGCTGCGTGGGAGTTAGCCGGGAAAGGTGCTGGACCCTTTCTTGAGGCAGATGCAACATTGCTGCGATATCGGTCTCGAACAGCCTGATTGACAGAATTCGTCTGTCGGTGTCGGCAATGAATCCGGCGAGACAGGACTCGAAGTCCTTCAGCATTCGATCAATCGTCGCGGCCTCGAACAATGCCGAGTTATATTCCATGGCGACCCCGAATCCATCCGGGCTGGTCTCCACGAACAAGGTCAGGTCGGTTCGCGCAACTTGACGGTCGGTGTACAGGGGAGTGGCGTTAAGCCCGTCCAGGTTCAGGGGCAAGCCGCCGCTCGCCACGATGGAAATCGCAACCTGCGAGAGCGGCAGGCGTCCGGGATCTCGTCCGTGTTCATTTCCGAGATGCTGCACGAGCATCTCGAAGGGGACATCCTGGTGGGTCAAGGTATCGACCACTACGTCGCGTACTTGCTGTAATACCTCGCGGACTTTCGGGTTATTGGCCAGAATCGTTCTCAGGACTACGACGTTGACGATTGGACCAATGAGCCCTTGCGTCTCTTCCCGGTCGCGGTTTGCCAGGGCGCAAAGCACAGGAATGTCGAACTGACCAGTGTAGAGCGCGAGCAGGACCTGATATGCCGCTAGCACAACCATGAACGGCGTCAGTCCCTCGTTTTGCGCCAGCGCCAGCACCTTCTTGCTGGTCGACGCAGCTAATCTTCGTGACTGCTGGCCACCGGCGAATACCGGCTGTGTCGGTCTGGGCCGGTCGAGTGGCAGATTCAGGAAATCCGGTGTGCCATGAAGCTTCTCCTTCCAATACTTCAGTTGTTCTGCAATTGCCTCCCCGTTGGCTATCTGTCTTTGCCACACCGCGTAGTCGACATATTGGATGGGGAGATTCGGAAGCGCAGCCGTCGCACTCCGGCTGTGGGCCGCATAAAGCGCCTGCAATTCTGAAAGTAGGACGCCGAGCGACCAGGCATCGGCGATGATGTGATGGAGCGTGATCAGCAGTATGTGTTCGTTTGCACTCAAGCGCAAGAGTTTCGTCCGCATCAACGGGCCGCGCCCCAGATCGAAGGGGCAGGATGCTTCTTCAGCGGTCAGCCGTTCCGCCTCTTCCCGGCGGGAGGACGAGGAGAGGTGTTCGAGACTCACAAGTGACAAGACCTCGCCTGCATTGCTGTCGATCACCTGAATCGGAGAGCTGTCACGCACCAAGAACCGCGTCCGGCAGATGGCATGACGGTTCCGGATCTCGCGAAAAGACTCAGCCAACGCTGTGATATCGAGCGCCCCCTGAAGGTCGAACGCGAATGGCATGTTGTACAGATCGCTTTGCGGGGCAATTTGATCGAAAAACCAAAGGCGCTCCTGGGCAAAGGAGAGCGGGAAACCTTCAAGGTCAGCGTTGATAACCGTAGCGGAGTCATCACGCCCCTGGTGCTCCGTGCCGTTGGGAGCCAGATGTTGACCGTTTTCAGTTGGCCGCACGTTTTGCTCCTTGGTCCGGTCGTCCATATTGAAGTCCTTTCTGCAAGCGGTTTTGCGCAATCGCGCTTGGGCGTTAATGTGCGTTGCGGTTCCGGGCGGCCCCGGCCCTTTTCCGCGTTCGATTTGCCGGACGTGCGCTCTCTTTTTGCGGTCCCCGCTCGCCGGGATGCTTGCCGGTGAGATTCCGTTTGAGTAGCGAACCGGGAGCAGCGGCATAAAACGCGGCCAATCGCTCGAAGTGTTTGAGGGCCGACTGGATGGTGGAGGCTTCAAAGAGGTCGGTGTTATATGTGCATTGAATGACCAGGCTGCCATCTTGCTCTACGAGGCTCCACACCTGATCGAAGCGGGCGAAGACTTTAGGATTGGGAACAAGCTCACATGCCAGGTCCCACCAGGGCAACACAGCGACGCCGGCTATTTTGCTCGTCAACGCGGCCGCCGGCGGGTCCATATTGAACACCACCGTCACCAGAGGAGGCCGCGACGGGTCGCGCTGCAACTTGAGCTTCTTGACAAGCTGGCTCACTGAGAACCCGTGATGCTGAACGGCGTCCGCCAAGCTTGCCTTGACCTGCGCGAGATGCGCCTGAAAGCTGGCATTCTCCTTTGCCTTTCCGCGCAGAGGCAGCATTTCGATGCAATAACCGCAGACGTCGGCGTTGGGCAACATCGATTGCCCCGCGAGATGAACTCCAACAACCGTCTCATCCTGTCCTGTGATGTCGCGCAGCACAATCTGGAACACTGCCAGAAGAACGGTGAACGGAGTACACCCTGCAAGATCGCCCAGGGATTTGACCTGACGATACAGATTAGAATCCGTGACTCGGCTTAAATGCGCGCCGTTATACGTTTGGATTGGGGGCCTGGGGCGAACGGTAGGAAACTTCACAACCGGCACGCCATCCCTGTAGCAACTGAGCCAGTAGGCTTCGTCTTCTTCGTCCCAGGTTGTGGTGGGCTGGCCGTTGCTGCTGTTGCCAGGCTGTTCGGAGGCATACGCGCTGAACGAGACCGGTGGTGGTAGATTGGCGTCAATACCCAGGGTGTTCGCCGAATACAGGGCGCCTAGTTCCCGCAGCAGGATCTCAATGGACCAACCGTCTACGACAATGTGATGGATGACCACCGCCAGAACATGGTGCTCTTCCTTGAGTTTGAGCAGCCGCAACCGGAACAGCGGACCCCGCTCCAGATCGAAAGCCTCATTAACATCCTGAGTCAGCCACCGGTCGACCTCGATCATTCTCGCGGCGCCTTCAGTGGATGACAGATCGACAACCGGCAGATGGACGTCTAGTTCCGGTGTAATTTGCTGCATCGCTCCATCAGCGCTGAACGTAGTTCGCAGTGCATCGTGACGCTGGACCAATTCAGAGAGCGAGGCGCGCAACGCCGCAACGTCCAGGTGACCGCGCAGGCTGATATTAATGGATTCGTTGTAGGCCCGGCACGCCTCAGGGCTCAAGTAACTGAGGGCCCAGAGACCCTTCTGCGCCGATGTTATCGGAAAACTTTGCGGAGCGGAAGGAATGCTTCCAGTTCCCGGAAGGCCAGCAGAGAGTTGTGAGATGGGCGCTGATTGAGTTGCAGCGTTGTTGGAACTGACTGGCTGGGATTGCGCCTGCCGCGCAGACAACAGGAAACCACCTTCGCGCATGCTCTCCGCACTGCGCTTGATGGCGTCGATAATTTTATTGATGTCCTGATCGGTATGCGCGGTCGAGAGATAACACTTCCGGGTGTCGCAGACGTACATGCCTTGGTCCAGCAGGTAATGGAAAAACAGATCGGCATAAGTACGCTCGCAAGAAAAGCCGAAGCTGAAGCCGGAGCCGAACTGCACCAACCGAATCGGGAGTTCGCGGCTCGCAAAATAAGAATTCAAATCCGCCGTCATCTCTGCTGTGCGGGCGTTCAACTGCTCCTGCAACTGTGGCCCGCTCTGTCTGAGGTGCTGCAGCACCGCATGTGCCACGGCCATCACCATGGGGTGCTTAAAGAACGTGCCCGCAAATAGCGTAGTGTCCACCTGGGGCGACGAGGCATCGCCGAAGCTCCATTGGCCGCCGTCGATAGCGTCAAGGTACCTTGCGTCGCCGGCAATGACTCCAATTGGCATGCCTGATCCCAGGGCCTTGCCGTAGGTGACCAGATCTGCGCGCACGCCGTACATTGCCTGCGCTCCTCCCGGATGCATGCGAAAGCCGAATACTACTTCATCGAACACCAGAGCTGCGCCTGCAGGTTCGGTGATCGACCGGAGTTGGCGCAGAAACCATTTCAGATCGATATCCGGCCCCCACCAGGGCGCCGGTTCAATCAGCACAGCGGCCAACTCGTGCGCATGCCGGGAGAGGATGTCGATGGACTCATGCTCCCCGAACGGGAGCACGAGCACGTCTTCCACCATTTTGGGTGGAACGCCGTTGACTCGCGGTGTCGTACGCAGAATGCCGTTGGAATCTCTCATGCTTCCAGCCAGCACGCCGTCGAACGTTCCGTGAAAGACACCGGAGAACAGTGCGATTTTGTTGCGTCCAGTTACTGCGCGGGCCAGCCTAAGAGCTGTCATTACGGCTTCCGTGCCGGAATTGCAGAATGCTACACGTTTCACGCCGGTCAGCTCGGAAATCAGGCCCGCCACTTCTCCCGCAAGGTCAGACTGGAAACCCAGCCGCATGCCCCGATCATATTGCGCTGACAGCGCCTCTCGAATAAATGCGGGCGAGTGTCCAAAAACCAGGGAGCCGAATCCCATCGCTGCATCCACGTACTGGTTTCCGTCGATGTCCCATGCCGTAGCGCCTTCGGCACGTTGCACGATAATTGGGTAGCAGATTTCTTTCCAGGGAAGGCGGAAGTTCGCCGAGACCACGCTATCGGCCAGAACGCCCCGCGAAGCCTGGGCGCGCCGTTTGGATTCCGCCGTCTTGGTCGTAAGCCGGGCAATCAGATGGTTGAGATGTTCCCGCTGGCGTTCGTTCAATGCGCCGGGCGCGCCGCTTGCTAATTGGACTGGAGCGGAGGCCGGCCAGGCAGAAATCGCGGCGGGGCCATTGGCGACCCGCGCTGGTTTCTCGCGCGAAGGCGTATTTGTGTCCTCGCAAAATTGAGCGAGTTGCTGAGAGAGCATCGCAAGCTGCCGCGCAATTCCTTCGAGCACATGGGGTCCTGCGCCATTCGCGTGAGTTCGAGCTTTTTCCAGCGCCGCTGCCAGGGCGTTGAAATCTGATGGCTGTGCAGGCGTTTGGCTGCTCTGTGCCGGAGGGACGCTGACCGCCGACTCCTTCACACTAGGCGTCGTCGCTTTGCTCGCCAGATTCGCAGCCAGAACATCAATCGTGGACAGTTCGTCAAACAGGCTTCTGAAAGGCACCTTCACACCCAGTTGTCGATGAATCAACTGGCTGGCCTGCAGCAGAGACAGGGAATCGAGACCCAATTCCATGAAGCTGCTGTCGCCCACGAACTCGCTGGCTGCAATGCCAGTGATTCCACTGAAGATTTCAATCAGGGTTGAACGAATCTGGTCGGCCCGAACTGCGGACATGTCGAGCGCAAGCTTTGAATTTGACACGAATCACAATCCTTTCCGGTCAGGCAGTTTTGATGGCGCCGGAGCTGGTGCTGGTGAAGAGAGATTTCCGTCAGCTCCGCCGATCATCGCGCGCAATAGGCTCATGCAACTGGCGGAGACCTTCGCCATCTCGCCGCGTCGAAACAGATTCCGGCTGTAGCCGAATGAAACGTGCAGACGGCCTTCTGAAATCCAGCTATTTACGTCAATCAGGTAGGGACGGTGATTCCTGGGCGCGTACTCGGAGCCCATGACCATTTGTTGCACCTGGACCAGCGAGCCGGTTGCCGAAGCGCGGTCTTCCTGTCCCAGAAAATTGAAGCTGACTTGAGCGCGCGGCATGCTTGCCAAAGGCGGCTCGCCCGAAGGCGTATTCATGTAGCGCAGAATCCCATATCCGATTCCGCCATCAGTCGCCATACGCAACTGCTCTTTTACATCCTCCAGAACGCTTCCCGGCTGGTTGGCGGTCCCGAGGTTTACGATCACGGGAAACAGGGTCGTAAACCAGCCCACAGTCCGTGACAGGTCGAGCTCTTCAAAGATTGGCTCACGTCCGTGCATCTCTACATCCATCATGATTGGGCCGTCGCTCAACGCTCCCATACACTCTGCCACCGCGGCCACCACCGCTTCGCTGCAGCGGGCTCCGTGCTTCCGGGCGGTCACGCGAGTGAGTTCAAGCGTTTCATCTGCGCTCAGGAACGCGGTCAATACATCTCGAGAGTCCACGGTATTCTTAGTTTGCCCGCGCTTGGGGCCTATCTGCGGAACCTTCAAATTCTTGCAACGCGCGAGCCACTGCTGCATCTGAGTTTGAACGTCCGTGGAAGAACGGTGAGCGGCAAGCCGCTCCGCCCAGCTCTTGAATGACGTGGTCTTCCGCGGCAACTGGATGGCGCTCCCTCGCAGCAGTTGGGCGCAGGCAGTCTCCAGATCTTCAACCATGATTCGATACGACGTGATGTCAACCGCCAGGTGGTGAGCGATCAGCACCAGAGGGCTTGGCCGGCCCTGACCAGCGCTAAATTGCAGGGCGCGAACCAACGGTCCGTGGGCGAGATTAAGGGTCGCTTGAGCTTCCGCAGTCCGCCTTTGAATCAGATCGGCGTCTCCCTCGGAGAGCGCCACGGTCGTCAGCACCTCGTGCTGCCGAGTGGAGTTGACCTGGCTGCACTCGGTCCCGCGTCGGTAAAATCGCAGCCGCAATGCATCGTGATGACGAAGCAGGTATCGCAGCGCCTCGTCCAATATGGGAGTAGTGACCTCCGGTTGCACGTTGATGAGGGCCGCTATGTTCCAGTGGTGCGGCTGCGGGAACTCCTGGTTGAAGAACCACTGCTGAATCGGAGTGAGCGGTACGGGGCCGGACACGAGCTCCTCTTGGATCGGAGCCGTAGAAGTTGGAGCCGCGGAAGAAGATGCGTTGTCGTCCCGTTGAGAGTGCGCTACGGATGCTTCGCCACTCGCCGCGACAGGCCGGGACACCTCGGATGATTTCGTGACTGCCTGCCCATTCGCGCCAGCCTGTGCCGTTATGGCGACGGCGCTCTCAGAGGGGACCATCCAGTGACGCGAACGCTCAAACGGATACGGCGGCAGCGGCACGCGTCGAGGCTGCTCTCCGGCGTGCAGCGCGGGCCAATCTACTTTCACTCCAGCCGCCCATGTGCACCCTACTGCCCGGAGCAGCGTCTGGTATTCATTTCCGGGACCGGCGGCATCTCGGAGGGATGAGACGACCACGTTGCCTGGGGCGCCGTTCTGATGCTGACCAATCATCCCGGCTAGCGCGCGTCCGGGGCCCACTTCCAGCAGCACCTGGTCTGTACGCTGAAGTAGCCGCTCGATTCCTGCCGAGAACATGACCGTCCGGCGCAGGTGATTGGCCCAGTACTCAGGGGCCATGCACATCTCCGGCGTGATCCAGTCGCCAGTGACATTGGAGATGAAGGCAATTTTTGGCGGGCGCAATTGCACCCGGCGCACCTCAGTCGTGAACTGTTCAAGGATGGGATCCATCATCGCCGAATGAAATGCATGCGAAGTCTGGAGCCGGCGGCAGTCAATCCCGAGCTCGGCGAGCTTTTGCGCGAACGCATCCATCAGATCAAAGGGGCCCGAAATGACACAGGAAGAGGACGTGTTCACAGCGGCCAGAGACAGCCCCGCCGGGAGCAACCCCCGAACCTTCGCCTCGCCTTCGAAGACTGCCAACATGCTTCCGGCGGGCAGCGATTGCATCAGCTTGCCGCGGGCCGCCACCAGCGCAAGCGCTTCATCGAGGCTGAAAACGCCGGCCAGGCACGCGGCGACAAGTTCGCCGATACTGTGGCCGATCATGGCATTCGGCTGAACTCCCCACGCCATCCACTGCTGCGCAAGAGCGTATTCGATGACAAACAACGCCGGTTGCGTAATCCAGGTTTCGTCTATGACATGTGCATCAACGCCGCCGTATAATAACGCACGAATGTCGCGGTTGAGGTGTTTCTCGAGGCGTTGCGCGCAATCGTCCACATCCCGGCGGAACGCCGACTCCGTAAGGTACAGGTCGCGGGCCATGTTTGGATATTGCGTTCCCTGGCCGGGAAATATGAACACGACTGATTTGCGCTGCGAAGCCTGGACCGAGGGAAAGGCTAGCTGCGGCCCGGCGGACTCAAGCAATTCGAGGGCCTCTTCTCGTCCGCCACACACCAGCACACGCCGGTAATCAAATGCTTCACGTCCCACCTGCAGCGTGTATGCGACATCGGCAAGATCGAGGTCAGGACGGTTGCGGAGGTGTGCGGCCAATCGCGACGGCATTTTTTCCAGCGCCGCCGGGGTGCGCGCTGCAAACGGCAGCACGTATCCGGCTTGCACAGTCTTGGCGCCGGAAGTGACCGGCGGTTCTTCGAGAATCATATGAGCGTTTGTGCCACCGATGCCGAACGAACTCACCGAGGCACGCCGCGGTCGGGGGCCCGGCCACTTTGTCAGCGAGCTATTGACATAGAACGGACTACTCTCGAACCCAATATTGGGATTCGGGCGTTTGAAATGCAGGGTGGGCGGGAGCAACCCGTTCTCAACGGCCAGCACAGCATTAATGAGTCCGGTAACGCCGGCGGCCATGTTCAGGTGACCGACGCTGGTCTTCACCGAGCCGATTGCGCAGAATTGTTTGCGGGAGGTCGAGGCGCTGAATGCCTGGGTCAGAGCAGAGATCTCCACCGGATCGCCCAGCGCTGTGCCTGTTCCATGGGTCTCGACATAGCCGATTGTCTCCGGCGAGATACCGGCCACGGCAATCGCCTCGCTGATAACGGACGCCTGCCCTTCCACGCTCGGCGCCGTGAAACCGGCCTTCAGAGATCCGTCGTTATTGATGGCGGAGCCCCGAATGACCGCTCGAATGGTGTCCCGGTCGCGCAACGCATCGGTAAGTCGCTTGAGCACCACGATGCCGACGCCGTCGCCAAAAACCGTGCCCGCAGCCTGCTCGTCGAAGGCCCGGCAGTGGCCATCAGGCGAAGAAATGCCGCCCTCCCAGTGCCAGTAACCAGCCGGTTCCAGCAGCCGGATCGAAGCGCCTCCAGCCAGGGCCATATCGCAACTGCCGGCCAGCAGGCTCTGCCAGGCAAGATGTACGGCAACCAGCGATGTCGAGCAGGCGGTCTGGACGGCAATGCTGGGTCCGCGTAGGTTCAACTTGTATGACACGCGTGTCGGGAGGAAATCTTTTTCGGTGGCCAGGGCCGCAAGCATGGGATCGATATCTTTGACACAGGCGCGCGGCAGATAGTCACTCATCGCGCACCCTGCGAACACGCCAATCCGTCCCCTATACGAACCAGGTGCATACCCAGCCAGCTCAAGCGCTTCCCATGCGCATTCGAGAAACAGTCGGTGCTGGGGATCGAGCATGGCTGCTTCCCTTGGCGAACACGCAAAGAACTCTGCGTCGAAGAGGTCGATGTCAGTGAGCATCCCACCTGCTTTGACATAGTTCGGGTTGTCCAGGTTTTCACGGGTTTCTCTCGTCGCGAGGAGTTCCTCGTCGGAGAAGAACGAGATGCCTTCAACGCCGTCGCAAAGGTTCCTCCACAATGCTTCAGCACTGTTCGATCTCGGGAACCGGCCGGTCAAGCCGATGACGGCTACATCCAGCGCTGAATGATCGGCATCCTCGAACTCATATGGTCCGGAGTCGGCAGGCTGGGTGTCAGAGGGAATGGCTTTGATTGACGGCATGTTAGGTGATCGTGGGGCGGGCGTTTCTCGTTTCAAGGTCTTCTGGCCCGGAGCTTCTGTAACCGAAGCCTCGCGGTGATTTGCGGAGGAAGTTTTTCGGAATCAGCGTGGATTGATGACACTTCGGCGCTGTCTCGATCACCGAGATACGCCGCCAGCGACGCGATTGTGGGATATTGAAACAAGTCGGCTATTGTCAGTCGGGGGCCGGCCATGTTTTTCAGGGTATTGAACAGACGCACCATGAGTAATGAATTACCGCCGGCATCAAAGAAATTTTCGTCGAGTGCGATGTCGGAGCGTGAAAGTAACTGCTGCCAGACTCCGGCGACCATTTCCTCGGTTCGATTCAGAGCTGCTGAGCAATTGGGAGCGGGAGATGGCAGTGGGATGTCGAACGCGGCCAGGGCGCGGCGATCAACTTTACCCGTAGAGCCGAGCGGCAGACTTTCAAGCATCACCAGGGCGGTAGGCACCATGAATTCCGGAAGCTGGGTCTTCAGGTAGCTGCGAATTTCGCTCTCTGCCACGCGTGGCATGCCTTCCCGCAGAACCAGAAAGGCCACCAACCGTTGCGGGTCGCGGTTCTCTTTCACAACGGCTGATGTCTGTATAGCAGGGTGTGAGTTAAGCACCGTCTCGATTTCGCCTGGCTCGATGCGGAATCCCCGGACCTTGATCTGCTGATCGACGCGTCCCAGAAAGTCCAGCTTGCCGTCAGGGCGCCAACGCACCCGGTCTCCTGTGCGATACATACGCGCGCCCGGCTCTGCGCTGAATGGATCCGGGAGAAAAGCCGCTGCTGTGAGCGCTGGCTGGTTCCAATATCCGCGCGCCACTCCGGCGCCGGCGATGTATAGTTCATCCGGCATGCCGACTGGCGAAGGCTGGAGCGCCGAATTCAGCACGTAGGTCTGAGTGTTCGCCACGGGAGAGCCAATGTTCGACGGGTCCGTGACCGAAGCGGAGTCAGTCCCGGTGCCCCATACAGTGACCTCCGTCGGTCCATAGAGGTTCCAAAGTCGCCGGTGAGCCGACCAGTTCGCGTACACCTCGGGGACTGCGGACTCGCCGCCAATCATCAATAGCTTTAACGCCGGAAGCGGTCTGGGTGGGGCGGCCGCCAGAATGCTTGGCGGCAGCAGCGTCGCGGAAATACGCTCGCTCTCAAGAAGATCGATGAGCATCGATCCGGCAATCGGCTCTGCCGGACGGAGCACCAGAGTTGCGCCCCGCGTGAGCGCCAGGAAAATTTCAAAGATCGATGCATCAAAACTTGAGGACGAAAATTGAAGCACCCGGTCGGAAGCTCCAATGCCGAAAGGTTCCTGTGTTTCCTTGAGGTTGACCAGGGAACGGTGCTCAATGGCTACGCCCTTGGGGCGGCCTGTTGATCCTGAGGTGTAGATGATATAAGCAAGGTTTCTGGGGCTGACGTACGCGATGGGCGCGCTGATGGCTTTCCGGCGGATGTCTGGGACAGCACGGTCGAGTTCCAGGACACGAGCGCCCGCTGGCCAATCCGACTGGTTCTTCGCCGAATCCGTTACGATCAAAGTTGCTCCCGCATCTGCGGCGATATAAGCGGCGCGCGCCGGTGGTATCGTCGGATCAATGGGGACATAGACCGCGCCTGTCTTCATCAGTCCCAGCACCAGGGCCATCCAGTCGAGGGTGCGGTGCAGGTGCACGCACACTCGGGCTTCGGCGCGGATCCCGTACTCCTGCAGAAAATGTCCGAATTGGTTCGCCAGCGCGTCAAGTTCTGTGTACGTCCACCGCTGTTCGCCGGAGACCAGCGCGATTGCATCCGGTGTTTGCCGCACCTGTTCCTCGATCAATTGATGTGCGCACCGGTCCTGCGGATAATTCCTGGCTGTTGTGTTCCAGGTTGTCAAAACCTGCTCCCGCTCGGCGGGAGTCACGAGCCCATAGGTTGACAATCGTTGCGCTGGGTTTGCGACGGATGCGCTCAGGATCGCTATATAGTGGGCGACGAACCGTCGGACTGTCTCCGCATTAAACAGGTCAGTACTGTATTCAAAATTTCCACCCACCTGGTGGCCGGAATCCTCAAGGATCAAACTCAGGTCGGTGCGGGCGGTGGTCCAGTCGAATTCGAGGTTCTTGATCTGAAGTTTGGGCAAATTGAAGGCGGCTCTCCCGGCGTTCTGCACCACAAACAAGACCTGGCCAAACGCCTGGTAACTCAGGCTGGGAGGAACCTTGAGTTCGGAAACCAGTTTGTCCAGCGGTAGTTCCTGGTGCGAGTAGGTCACAAGTACGCGCTGGCGGACCCGTGCAACGAGGGTTGCGAAAGACGGGTCGTCACTGAGATCGGCCCGCAACGGCACAATGTTCGCGAAATTGCCGATCAACGGCTCAAGAGCAACTTCCGTCCGCCCGGACATCGGAGAGCCAATGACGAAGTCCGATTGTCCTGTATATCGTGCCAGCAGTATTTGAAACGCTGCCAGCAATATCATGAACGGTGTGGCGCGCTGCTGTTGTGCCGAGGATCGAATGGCCCGGACCAGAGATTCCGGAATTTCAATTCGCTCAATTGCGCCATGGTGCGTCGCCACCGCAGGTCTGGGATGATCGGTGGGTAGATTGAGCACGGTCGAAATTCCAGCCAGCTGATCTTTCCAGAAAGTAAACTCACGCGTGAGGGCTTCCGAAGTAAGGCGCTTCCGCTGGCCCTCTGCGAATGCGGAATAGCGTGTCGTGAGCCTGATCAGCGGCGAGGGGCGGCTTTCAGTGTATGCCGAATACAATCGAGAGACTTCATCGTGGAAGACCCCCACACTCCAGCCGTCAGCCACGATGTGATGAAAGATGATGAGCAATGCATGCTCGGCGGGAGCGATTTTGAATAACCCCAGGCGGAGCAGGGGGCCTTTTTCCAGATCGAACGGAGTGTCGAGTTCCTGGCGGATTCGGCGCCGCAGAGCGCTTTGCCGGGCTGAATCGTCCGCGCCGGCAATCTCCTCGACTTCCACTGTTACCGTGGATTGGTGGCAGACTCTCTGCACCGGGATCCCTTGGTCAAGATGGAATGTCGTCCGGAGAGATTCGTGCCGCCGAAGGACCGCTTTGACACTACGGCGAAATGCAGGCACGTCCAGCGTCCCGTTCAGGTGAAACAGCGAGGGGATGTGATACGCCGTTGAATTCGGATGCAGTTGCTGAAACAGCCATATGGCTTCCTGTGCCAGCGACAAGCGAAAGCATCGATCCGTCATCATAATCGCATGATCCCCTGGAATTTGGTTTGACCTCTTGCTTTGTGTCAGGGCACGTGTTTACTTGTGCCGAAAAGCTTTTATAGCATTTTAATTTTTAGTGTAGACCCAGTGTAGGCGAGACAAGTAACAGCCCCAACCATGCCCTTGGGTGGGATGGTTGCGAGAACCAGAGACTCTCGGTACCGCATTCCGATTCGTGTTCATTCGCGTTAATTCGTGGCTAAATCGTTTTTCGCTTTAGCCAGAACCGGCCATTGCGTTTTCTACAACTTACGAGCGAGTCTCTGGAGAGTAACAGCCCCAACCATCCCTTGGGTGGGATGGTTGCGAGAACCAGAGACTCACGGTACCGCATTCCGATTCGTGTTCATTCGCGTTAATTCGTGGCTAAATCGTTTTTCGCTTTAAGCCAGAACCGGCCATTGCGTTTTCTACAACTTACGAGGGAGTCTCTGGAGAGTAACAGCCCCAACCATCCCTTGGGTGGGATGGTTGCGAGAACCAGAGACTCACGGTACCGCATTCCGATTCGTGTTGTTCCGAAAATTCATGTAAGTTGTTGAGGGTGTTCGGTGCTCCTTTCTGGATTCTGAGTCGTTTGCTGGCTCCAGCAACCCAGCTTGCGTAATCTTCGCGTATGGTGCCGAATCAGG
>DATMMY010000410.1:0-5023 GCA_035569515.1 Candidatus Solibacter sp.
TTCGAAAGCCGCCCGTCGAGGGCGGAAACTCAGAAGCAAATTCGGGGGAGCATGCGCTTCAGCTTTCGTATTATTCTTTCGCTTGTCGTTGTCCTCACGCTGGTGTCCCTGGTCTTTTCCTATTTCCAGTTCAGGGCGGAAAAGCACGGACTGCAGCAGGAATTACAGAGGCGCGCGCAGATCCTCGCTGAAAGCCTGCAAGAGAGCATTGAACCTTTACTGGTAAAGAATTCGCCCAGGGCCCTGCAGCGTATTGTGGAAAGGTTCGGGAACCGGGAGCATCTGGCCGGTATCGCCGTCTACGACCAGCATGAGGCCCCTATTGCCGTTACCTCCGGCTTGGCCTCGCATTTTCCCGGCATCGCCTTCTTGCCGGGCAAGAGCGCACAAGCGCACGGGACTGGAACGTTTACCCAGGCCGGCCCCACGTATTTACATGTCTACAATCTGCCTTTGGAGGTAAACGGCAATTTTGCCGGCACGCTCCTGGTCGTCCACAACGCCAACTACATTGACGCTCAAAGCACAAGCTTTTGGCGGCGTGCGTTTGTCCGCATGCTGGTGGAGATATTTCTGATTGCGATCACCGCCTTGCTGCTCATTCGCTGGAGCATTGAGGGGCCTATCGCGAGGACCGTGCAATGGATGAGAGCGTTGCGGACTGGGAAGGCCTCATTCCGCCAGGATCTCTCCGATCGTGATTTGTTTATGCCTCTGCAGAATGAAGTGACAACTCTGGTGGAGAACCTGGCCGCGGCCCGGGAGTCGGCGGAACATGAGGCTAGGCTGCGGGAGGCCGCTGAATCCACCTGGACCGCCGAAAGACTGGCCGTGCATGTGCGCAGCAAACTCAATTCGAGCCGGCTGTTTGTGGTTTCGAACCGTGAGCCTTACATGCATTCCAAGGTGGGCAAGGCCATTAAAGCGCTGATTCCCGCCAGTGGCCTGGTGACCGCGCTGGAGCCGATCTTGCGCGCCTGCGATGGAACCTGGATCGCCCACGGAAGCGGAGATGCCGACCGCGAGACCGTAGACAAGCACGACCGGTTACGCGTTCCTCCGGAGGAGCCAAAATACACTCTGCGCAGGGTATGGCTGAGCAAAGACCAGGAAGAGGGATACTATTACGGCTTTGCCAATGAGGGGCTCTGGCCGCTTTGCCATATTGCGCACACCCGGCCTCTGTTCCGGACATCGGATTGGGAGCACTATCAGGAGGTCAACAAGAAATTTGCCAAGGCCGTGCTGGAAGAGATGGCCAATACGAAACAGCCGCTGCTGCTGATTCAGGACTATCATTTTGCCCTGCTGCCTCAATTGATCAAGCAGCAGCGTCCTGACGCCAAGGTCGCCATCTTCTGGCACATTCCCTGGCCCAACCCAGATGCCTTTGGTATCTGTCCGTGGCAGCGCAAGTTGCTTGAGGGACTTCTGGGCGCAGACCTCATCGGCTTTCACATCCAGTCCCATTGCGATAACTTTTTGCAGACCGTAAACCGTGCCTTGGAGTCTCGTATTGAGTGGGAACACTTTGCCGTCAATCGGGAGGGTCATTTGACGGCGGTGCGGCCATTTCCCATCAGCGTGGCGCCGGCGGAAGAATCTGCGCAGGTCATGGACTCGCGATCGGCAAGCCAGGATCGGGAGGCGCTGTTCAAGGAGATTGACGTGGAAGGCCTCTACCTGGGGGTGGGAGTTGACCGGGTCGACTATACCAAAGGGATTCTTGAGCGCTTTCTGGGGGTTGAGCGGTTTCTTGAGCGGTTCCCGTCCTACCGGGAAAAATTCACATTCGTCCAGATCGGCGCGCCTAGCCGCACCCACATCAAGCGCTATCACGACTTCCTGGCCGAGGTGGAGGCCGAAGCGGAGCGCATCAACTGGCGCTTCCGAACGGACCGCTGGAAGCCCATCGTCTTTCTGAAGCGCCATCATAGCCACGATGAAATCGGCCGATTTTATCGCGCCGCCGACATCTGCCTGGTCACCTCCTTGCATGACGGCATGAATCTGGTCGCCAAAGAATTCGTGGCCGCGCGCAACGATGAAGAAGGCGCGCTTATCTTGAGCCGCTTTACCGGGGCCTGCCGCGAACTGCGCGACGCCCTGATTGTGAACCCTTACGACACCGATGAGATAGCGCAAGCCATCGGCTTTGCCCTGGAAATGGCGCCTACCGAACGGCGCGCCCGCATGCAGCGCATGAGACGCATCGTAAAAGAACAGAACATATATCGCTGGGCGGGAAATCTGATTGCGGAGCTGTGCGAAATCCGGCCGGAGGAGACGGGGACCGCCAGGAAACAGATTTCCAACGTAGCTTAGACATGGTACCGAACACAATCATGGACATTGCCGCTTTGGCCTCCGATTACGACGAGACCCTCGCATATAAGGGACGCATCGCACGGCAAACGCTGGAAGCCCTGCGTTGGTTCAAAACATCGGGACGAAAGCTGCTCCTGGTCACCGGACGCGAGCTTGAAGATCTGTTGAAAGTTTGTCCCGAGATAAGCATTTTCGATGCCGTGGTTGCGGAAAATGGAGCAGTGCTCTATCTCCCCTCAACCCAAAACCTAACTACACTGGCGGACCATCCACCCCAGGGCTTTATAGAGGCTCTCCGTGAACGGGGAGTACACCCGCTTTCGGTCGGCCGGTGCATCGTGGCCAGTGAGCAAGCGCACTATGAGAGCATGAGGAAAATCATCCGCCAGATGGATCTCAACATGCACCTGGTTTTGAACCGGGGTTCTGTAATGGCGCTTCCAAGCGGCGTCGACAAAGGCACAGGTTTCAAGGTCGCCCTGCAGGAACTGGGAGTGCCGGCTGAGGGAGTAGTTGGCATCGGTGATGCGGAAAATGACGAGGCGTTTCTCGAAGAATGCGGAATCTCCGCGGTAGTGGCAAACGGCCTTCCATCTTTGAAACAAGCCGCGGACATAATCACGCAGAAGGAACACGGCTCCGGAGTGGTAGAGATCATCGACAAAATCATGACCGATAGTCTGCCGGCACCAATAAGCAAATAGCAAATGGCAAATAGCAAATAGCAAATAGCAATTAGCAAATAGCCAAAGCAAACCTTTTTAGCCACGAATTTGCGCGAATGAACACGAATGGGAAGAGCGGCAAATAGCAAATAGCAATTGGCAATTGGCAAATAGCAATTAGCAAAGAGCAAATAGCCAAAGCAAAAACATTTTCTCCTTATTCTGTTGGCTTTATTTGTCTTTGCCTTTATTCGCGTTCATTCGCGCAAATTCGTGGCAAAAAGGTTTTGCTTTGGCTAATTGCTAATTGCTATTTGCTGAATTTCCATCGCCCCGCCGTATCCGCCAGATCAAATACGCGACGATGGCCGCGTTCATGAGTAGAACGGCGGTCTTCGGGAACGTCGGATGATGGACTAACTCGTAGATCTCAATCGGCAGCAGCGATCCCGTAATTACCACGGTGACCCACTCGCCCCATCGCTTCAGGCTCCAGAGGCCGGCTCCTTCCAGCAGGAAGAGTCCAGCGTAAACAAATGCCACCAGTCCAATCTGCTGGAGTCGATGGGGCGTCAGGCTGGAAATGCGAGAGAGAGCGTCCGCTACATAGGGCGTGCCGGGGTCGATGTGGAATTTGTCCACCAGATGCTGGGCCAGCGAGCCGATGTCCCGGTGCACAAGCCGCAAAACACCCGCCCCCGCGATGACCAGCAAGACGGCCTTCACAAACTTAAATACAGCAATGGTGCGCAGCAGTATCTGGCTTCGCCGTGATGGCTGCATGGACGATGGTTGCATGGACGATGGTTGCATGTTAGAGCATTTCCATAATTGGTGTAGATAAGATTTGTATCAGCCCCAACCATCCCTGCCGGAATGGTTGCGTCAACCAGAAACTCTCTCTACAAAAACGAATCGTCATCCCGAACGCCGTCAACGGAGCGCGCGTTCTCTTCAGCGCGCGCAGTAGGCGTGAGGGACCTTGCGTTGTGATTGCAGCTTCCTATACGTTCGGCGTCCATCCGCCTGTTTCCTGTCGCTTACCCTGGAGTCTCTGGAGAGGGCACAGCTTGTCCTCGAGGCGAACCTTGCGAGCCGAAGAGCCTGTCCTAGAGGCGAACCTTGTGAGCCGAAGGAAAGCTTACTCGTGCCGAAAGCGTTTAAAACAATCGGGCTTTAGCCCCTGCAGGTCCAAGACGAGCGCGAAAAAGATTTTCCCCACAAGCTGTTTGTATGTTCTGGCTAACTGCTAACTGCTAATTGCTAATTGCTAACTGCTATTTGCTAATTGCCAATTGCCATTTGCCAATCTCTAAACCTTCTTCTTCTTCGGGACCGAGTAGTACATATACAGGTCGTTGGGCGTAGTCTCCGATTCCGGGCTGCCCGGACCCGGATTCGTGACTGTCACATCGATGCTCACGGTGAGAGTAGCGGCCACACTGGTGTCCGGCGGCGTCACTTGGATCGACGTAGGGGTGACGTCTGAAGCTGGCGGTGTGATCGTCTGCTTCTTCTTCTTGAAATTGAATGTGACCGTGCAGCCTTGCACAAAGCCCAAGCCCGTAATGGTGATCGGCTGGCTGCCCTTTGCCGGTCCGCTGGAACGGCTCAGACCCGTAACGATGGGTGTGCCGAACAAAAACTGATCGCCAGGAGGCGCGACTGCTGAGGTGCCAAGATCGTTCGTCACCTGCACATCCACCAGCGTCCCGCTGCTTGCCGAGGGTGGCGTCACGGTCATCTCGGTCAGGGAGACCACGGTCACATTGGTTCCCGCGCCGGCTGCCCCGAAGCTGACCGAGGTGGGAGTGGAAGACGGAATTACAAACCCGGTCCCGATGATCTGTACCTGGTAAGTCAGGGTGCCCGCAACCATTGCTGCTATGGGGGTGACGCTCACTACCGTCGGAGCCACCGGGGTCGGAGCCGCAAACTGATCGGCGGACGTCACCGCCGACGTGCCGAATTCATTCGTCACCCGGATATCGACGGTCCCCGTTCCGGCCGGCTGCGTCACCTGGATCGTG
>DATMMY010000411.1:0-9392 GCA_035569515.1 Candidatus Solibacter sp.
CCGCAAAGTTTTATCTGGACTGATTCCGGCTGGCGCGGGCTGCACCTCAAGGATTACATCCTGTACGAGCTGCATGTAGGCACGTTCACTCCGCAGGGCACATTTGACGCGGCAGTCGCAAAGCTGCCTTACCTGAAGGAACTCGGAGTCACTGCGATTGAACTCATGCCAGTGGCGGCGTTTCCCGGCACGCGCAACTGGGGCTATGACGGTGTCTCTCCTTACGCGGTGCAGGCCAGCTATGGCGGCCCTCAGGGCCTCAAGCGGTTGGTGGATGCTGCTCACACCATAGGTCTTGCCGTGATTCTGGATGTTGTCTACAACCACCTGGGAAATGAAGGCAATTACCTCCGATTCTTTGGGCCGTACTTTACCGCCAAACACACAACGCCCTGGGGTGAAGCCATTAATTACGACCAACCAGGTCGTGAAGGCGTCCGCAGTTACGTGGTGCAGAACGCGTGTTATTGGATTCACGAATATCATCTGGATGGCCTGCGGCTCGACGCAGTGCAGACTATCCGGGATGACTCGCCCAAACACATCCTGGCGGAGATCGCGGAGGAGGTTGCTGCCCTCGCCGGCAACCTGGGCCGCACCGTCTGCGTGATTGCGGAGAGCGATGAGAACGACGAGAAAATCGTCAGCCCGCGGAGCCTGGGTGGTTATGGCCTGCATGCCGTATGGAGCGACGATTTTCACCACGCCCTGCATTCTTTCTTCACTGGCGAGCGCAAAGGTTATTACCAGGACTTTGGCCGTCCGGAGCAGCTTGTGCGTGCCTTGAATGAAGGGTTTGTCTTTCAGGGTGAGCCATTTCAGTTCTGGGACGGCCGTCCGCGAGGGACCAGCGCTCGGCATATACCTGCACCGGCGCATGTGATCTGTATCCAAAACCATGACCAAGTCGGCAACCGCGCCCTGGGCGAGAGATTAACCACGCTCATTTCTCGAGACACGCGCATGTTGGCCGCGGCTCTACTACTGCTGGCCCCGGAGACGCCCCTGCTGTTCATGGGCCAGGAATACGATGAGCCCAACCCGTTCCAATTTTTTACCGACTATGGCGATCCGACGTTGCAGAAGGCCGTCAGCGAAGGCCGGCGCAATGAATTCAAGGATTTTGATTTTGAGGATGTTCCCGATCCGCAGTCGGTGGAGACTTTCGAGCGATCCAAGCTGAATTGGAAGCTGGGGCAGGGTGAGAACCCCATGCTCGCCTGGTATGCGGCGCTGCTGGCGTTTCGCAAGAAATATGTCACTGATTCCGAGCGCACCTGCAAGGCAGAAATAGAAGATGGCATTCTCACTATGCAAGTGCCGGCCGCACAGCCAAAGCTGAAGGTCGTGTGCCGCATTCAGGGCGATGGAGAACTGCCACAGCCCGGAGCGGGGTGGAGGAAGGCGTTGGCGCACGAGTCGGTCTGCGTCTATGTCGCTCAGTGACAAACCTTTTCACCGCAGAGGACGCCCTTCGACTCCCCTCAGGGTGAACTCCGGGCGCAGAGGAAACCAAGAATTTTAGCCACGAATTACGCGAATTAACACGAATAAGCCCAATACCATTCAGTTAAGCTTTCCATGGAACAAACCCTTGAAATAGGGGGACGGAAGTAAACGAATTATAGTTGGCCATTAGTCTGTTGATTCGTGTTAATTCGCGAAAATTCGTGGCTAAAATTCTTCTGCATTCCTGCGTGCTTCACCCTGAAAGATTTGATCAGCGTTCATCCGCGCAAAATCAGCGGTAAAGATTTCTCCTGTCTAGCGGATTCCCACCTGGCCTTTGGCTGATTCGATGAGCTTTGCGGAGTCGTAGCCCACGCCATCTTTGAATACCAGGTCAACGTTCTCAATGTCCTGAATGTTGGCCGAGGGATCGCCGTGGACGATCAGGATGTCCGCCTGCTTTCCCGGGGCCAGCGAACCGATGTGGTCTGCTTCACCCAGGAACTGGGCGCCATTCATGGTTGCGATCTTGATGGCTTCAAGGGGCGTGAACCCGCTTTCCACCAGCAACTCAACTTCGCGCTGGTCCCCGAAGCCGGCCACGATGCCACCGATCCCAGTTGGATCCAGGCCCGCCAGCAGCACTCCGCCTGCTTTGACGAAGGCCCGCTCGAACTCCATCTCTTTGGGAAACATGGCCGGCCATGGGCTGTTGGCGTTTTGGGCCATGCGGGCGCGGTTGGCCAGGTAAGCTTTGCGGGCATCGTCGGAGAGGGAGTCCAGGACCTTCTGCGGAACGTTAGGCCGGGATGCAACAAATTGCTCAAAGACCGGCAGCGTGGAGGTGATGGCCACATGATGGGAGACGAGATCGCGAATCGTGGTTTGAATTTCCGGGCCGTTCACGTCCATCTTGGAAGCCACTTCCGTGGCTTTGCTGGCAGACGGGCATACATCCGGCTGCTTGCCGGGAAAAAACTCAGTGTCTACGGTAAGCCCGTGCTCCAGATCGTCGATGCCCAAAGCCGCGGCTTCGCGAAAGCCTACCGAACACAGATGGCCGGTAACCTTGATGCCGCGCCGGTGGGCAGCGTCGATTGCTGCCTTCAATTCGGCCCGCGTGATGTAGTTGTAGGCTTTGAAAGAGCGTACGCCCTCGTCGGCCCAGTACTCCACAGTCTTGCGGGTCTCCACGGGACCATTGAGCTGGTGCATTTGATACGTGAATGTGCCTGCGCCCTCAAGATAAGGGCCGGTGGCGTTCATCTTGGGCCCCAGGGCCTTTCCGGCATCAATTGCTTTCTTCAGCTCCAGGTCAAGATAAGTCTCCATGCTGCCGGTGGTACGGATGGTAGTGACACCAGCCGCCAGGTAGAGCCGGGGAAAGGAGAAAGGCATGTTGTGGTAGAGTCCGCCATTGGCTGGATAAAACAAATGGTCATGCATGCCCACCATCCCCGGCAGCGCACTGGCCCCACTGAGGTCGATGCGGTTCGCTCCTTCCGGTATCTGTACCGAACCGGTGTTGCCCATGCTGCTTATCTTGCCGCCCGAGATCACAACGGTCTGGTCTGGCTTGGAGGGTGAGCCCGTCCCATCAATCACCCGAACGTGTTCCAGGGCAATGACCGGAGACTTCACCCGGATGAACTGATCGATGTTGGCCGAAGGTGTCTGAGCGAAGCCCGTGGCTGTGCCTGCAATGGCGATCAAGGAACTGACGAGATAGCTTAATTTCACTGTGAAAAGCCTCCTGGTTGAAGACCCGCAGCATAATTGCAGGGATACCTTTTAGGCAACCGCAATCAAAAATCTCTCACCGCCAAGGGCGCGAAGGACGGAAAGGAACCTAAGACCCAGCACTGAGACACGAAGATACAGCGCAGCATAGCCGCAACCAAACCCAAAACCTTGAAACACGGAGGAAAGGAGGAAGCGGAGGAAAAGAAGGAGGAACCCCAAAACCATTAGCCATTCGCTATGTTCAGTGCAGGCTCCGGCCACAAAGGGAACACGAGGAAAACCAAAGAAAAATCTTTGCAGCGCAAGAAGATCTTGAGGATAGTAAGTAGGGTGGTTTGGCCTTTCTCCGCGCCTCCGTGTCTCCGTGGTGGGTTTTGATTTTTCTTTGGTTGGGTACCACCTTTGTTGTGCCTGCTCATGAATAGTCCACATTGCCTGTTAAAATGAAAGATCAGCCCATCCCATGGATCGCGCACACATACGCAACTTTGCCATCATTGCCCATATTGACCATGGCAAATCCACGCTTTCCGACCGTCTTCTGGAATTGACCGGATCGCTTGCTCAACGGGAGATGCAGGAGCAGGTACTGGATTCCATGGACCTGGAGCGGGAGCGCGGCATTACCATCAAGGCTCACGCGGTCCGCATGAAGTATCTGGCGCAGGATGGCCAGGAGTATCAACTGAATCTCATCGATACGCCCGGCCATGTGGATTTCTCCTATGAGGTTTCACGCTCGCTCGCCTCGTGCGAAGGGGCCCTGCTGGTGGTGGATGCCTCCCAGGGAGTGGAAGCGCAGACCCTGGCCAATGCTTATCTGGCCATCAACCATGGTTTGGAGATCATTCCCGTTATCAACAAAGTAGACTTGCCCAGCGCCGACGTGCCTCGGGTAAAAGAGATGATCGAGCAGACGGTTGGGCTGGACACCAAGGACGCGCTTCTGGTGAGCGCCAAGACCGGACTGGGAGTCCCGGAGTTGCTGGAGGCCATTGTGAAGCGCCTGCCTCCTCCCAAAGGAAGCCCGGATTCACCCCTGCAGGCGTTGATCTTCGATTCGTGGTTCGATCCCTATCGGGGCGTGATTATTTTGGCCAGGATCTTCCACGGCACGCTGAGAAAAGGCGCAAAGATTCGCTTATGGTCGAATAAGACAACCTCTGAAGTGGAAGGTCTCGGGGTCCTGACCCCCAAACCTGTGGTGGTGGAAGAGTTGGTGGCAGGCGA
The DNA here is from genome assembly GCA_035569515.1 of Candidatus Solibacter sp. Lineage (GTDB taxonomy): Bacteria > Acidobacteriota > Terriglobia > Terriglobales > Acidobacteriaceae > Angelobacter. Next base: position 4,423 of record DATMMY010000411.1, read on the forward strand.
GGTGGGATTCATGATTGCCAACCTCAAGAACGTCGCCGACACCAAAATCGGCGACACGATTACCGACGATAACCGTCCCGCCATTGAAGCTCTGCCTGGTTTTGAAGAGATCAAGCCCATGGTCTTTGCCGGGCTCTACACGGTGGATGCTCATGAGCACACTGCTTTGCGTGAGGCCCTGGAAAAACTCCGGCTCAACGATTCTTCTTTCTTTTTTGAGCCGGAAAGCTCGGCGGCCCTGGGCTTCGGATTCCGTTGCGGCTTTCTTGGCCTGCTCCACATGGAAATCATCCAGGAACGGCTGGAACGCGAGTTTGGGCTGGAGTTGATCACCACCGCGCCCAGCGTGCGCTTCAAGGTGACCAAGACGGATACATCCGTCATTGAGGTTGATAATCCTTCCCGCTGGCCGTCGCAGACCGAGATTACAAAAGTGGAAGAGCCCATCATCCTGGCCACCATTCTTACCCGCGAAGAATATGTGGGAGGGATCTTCAAGCTGGTTGAAGAAAAACGTGGCAAGCAAAAAAACTTTGAATACGTGAGCGCCAACCGCGTCATGCTTACTTACGAACTGCCCTTGAGCGAAATCGTGCTGGATTTCTACGACCGGCTGAAGTCTATCTCTCGGGGTTACGCTTCGCTCGATTACCACCTGGCCGGTCTTTGGGAATCGCCCATGGTTAAGCTTGACATTCTGGTGGCCGGCGAGGCGGTTGATGCGCTCTCAATCATTGTGCATCGCGATTTTGCCTATGACCGCGGGCGTGCCCTGGTCTCAAAAATGAGAGAGCTGATTCCCCGGCAGATGTTTGAAGTTGCCATTCAGGCATCCATTGGGGCCAAAATCATTGCCCGCGAGACGGTTGCCGCCATCCGAAAGAACGTCCTGGCAAAGTGCTACGGCGGCGATATCACCCGCAAACGCAAACTTCTGGAAAAGCAGAAGGAAGGCAAGAAACGGATGAAGCGCATCGGTAAAGTAGACATCCCCCAGGAAGCATTCCTGGCGGTGCTCAAAGTGGGTGAGAATGCCTGATGCGGCAGCCCTTAGAAAGTTTCACACTGGCGAATGTGCAAATCGCCTTTGGCTGTAGGGGGATCCACCGTGAAATTTGCCACTAGATCAGTGCAAATTATATCTGCCTGTAAACCATTGAAAATAAATGCCTTGCGGAATGTCGCAGGACTGGGGCAAATCGCCGTAAGTAGCTGAAGAGCGTACGGCAACCGGCCCCGACCCTGAAAATTGCACAGAATTTCCACAATTGGACTCTAAGGTTTACAGACAACCATCCCCTATCGATCTCTCTTAAAACTGACCGTAATCCATGTCTCCACTTCCACCGGTTCTCCGTTCAGGATGTACGGGCGGTATTTCCACTGCTGCACGGCGGCAATGGCCGCTGAAGCCAACAAAGGATGTCCGCTGATCAGGCTCAAGCTCTGGATAGAGCCGTCGCGTGAGATGATCGCGTGCAGCTTAACGTCGCCTTGCACGCCTGCGTGCTGCGCCGGCCTCGGGTATTCCGGAACCACTTTGTTAATCAGCAGGGCCTCGGAAAGCACTGAGACAGGAACGGGCTTCTTGACAGGTGGCTTCAAGATGACCACTGGATTGTTCCCGTACAATCCGTCAGGCACACCAGGGCCGGGACAACACACGGTTGGGTTTGCGGCTACCGGGCCGTCAGTGTCGGTGGTTGTGGCCGGGGCGCCATACGTGATTGCGCTGGGATTCAGGTTGGCAATGGCCACAACGTCCGAACTGCTCGTATGTATCCCGCCGCTATATCCAGCGGACGGGTTATTTGGATGCTGGGGCGCTGGTTTGTAAGTTGGTGGCGTGAACACGATTGTGTGGGCTGACAGCGGAATAACGCCCGTGGTGATCAGCGGCGTTACGACCAGGACAATGACGGCAACGGCCTGCAAAGTCAGTGCTGCTGCCATGGGCCAGCCTTTACGTTTCCTTAGTTGCGGCGAAGATTCAATCAGCGTTTCCCGAAACATGATTCCCTCCAGTGCAGCAATTGACACCGCGAAGAGGGAGAAATGTTTCCGATTCGGCAAAGAAAATGGCCGCCAGAGGGGCGGCCATTGAAAATAAATATTGGAACTATTGCGGCTTTTTCGGTGTCGTGCCGGTAGCGGGCGGGCGGGGAGCCGTTCCCGCAGGACGCGTTGCCGGTGCGCCTGCCGGTTTTGTTGCGGGCGCGGTGACTGGACTTGCGGCATTGTAAGCGTCAACCAATTCTTTGGTGATGTTGGTTGCCGGACTTGCCCATAGAACCGGCGTTTGCGGGTTGGAAACATCCAGAATCACCGCGAAGCTGTTGTCTTTGGCGTACTTGTCCAGCACATCCAGCATCTTTTTGCCCAGGCGATTTTGCACTTCCTGTTCCGCTTGCTGGACTTCAGCCTGAAAGTCTTCAGCATTGCGTTGAAAGACTTTTTGCTTATCGGTAGCGCTTTTGACGCGGGAGTTGCGCTCTTCGTCGCTGAGCTTGTCGCCTTTGACCTGCAGATCGGCTTTCAGCTTTTCCACTTCATCATTTTGGGCCTTGAGCTCGTTTTGCTTGCCGCTGAAGCGCGCCTGCAAACTATCGAGCTCTTTTTTGCCTTCGTTGGTGGCAAAAATTGCGTCTGCAATACTGACAATACCAATCTTGGTTCCGGTGGGCGAGGCAGGGGCGGCGGTCCCTGGGGCTTGCGCGACAGCCGCAATGGAAAAGAGGACGCTCAGTCCGAGACTGAGAGCTAGAAGTCGAATGTTAAACTTACCTGACATTGATGGGTGAACTCCTTGCGAAAGTCATTCGTGCAAAAGTCATTCGTGCAAAAGTCATTCGTCGCAAACGCGCTGTCAGTCAACCGCGAATCGGGTACGGATTGAATGCGGAATCAGCAGAGGGAACGAATGACTCGATTATAGGTTGGGCGCTTAGCACCGTCAAACGGGCATTAGCCCTACACAAAGCGTCTTGAGTCAAACTTTCCCGTTCCAGTGCTGCTCATTGCGAGACATCGTCATTTCAGAGATCGTCATCCCTAAAGATCGTCATTCTGAAGATCGTCATTCTAAAAGATCGTCATTCTAAAGATCAGGGTTTCTTGGGTGTGGCGGCCGGAGCCTGCGCAGTTGGCGAGTTGGCTGCAGCTCCTGAGGGCTTTGCCTGCGCTCCTGAGGCAGGGGCTTTCGGCGGCGGCACCGGCGACTGAGCGTTATACGCTTCCACGAGTTCCCGGGTGATCACGGTACCCTGATTTCCCCAGAGCACCGCACTCTGCTGGCCGGACACGTCCAGCACCACGGCGAATCCGTTGCTGCTGGCGTATTTTTCCAATACTCCGGCCATTTTTTGATAGATGCGGGCGCTGATGTCCTGTTGTGCTTGCTGAAACTCGGCTTGAGCATCTTCGTAACTGCGCTGCAGGACTTTTTGCTTTGCCTCAATGGCCCTTACCTGGTTGTTTCGCTCTTCGTCGGCGATCTTACCGGCCTGTGTCTCGAGCTGCTTTTTCAGCCGGTCGATTTCATCGCTCAAGTTCTTGAGTTCAGTCTGCTTTGGGGTAAAACGCTTCACCAGATCGTCAAGTTCTTTTTGGCCTTCATTGGTAGTTTGAATCGCCTCCAGAACATTGACCAATCCGATCTTGGTTGGCGCCGGGCCGGCGCTTGCCGGGACCTTAGCCGGAGCGCTGGCAGCAGCCGGAGCGGCTTGGCCATAGGAAGCCGTGGAAAGCAGCGCGCTCAACGCAAGGCTTGTAACTAAAATGTGGACCTTAAACTTAACTGGCATGGATTGATGGACTCCTTAGAACGTAGTACTGATGGTAAACCGGAAGGTTTTTCGCGGCTCCTTCAGCCGGAAATCCGGTGAAAACAGACTCAAAGCGCTCTGGTACGTGAAGTCCCCGGCGCCGCCTGCCGGGAACATGCTGCGCGTGATGATGTTAGGGGTGGTAATGGTCTTGTCCAAAAGGAATGGGTTGTAAGCGTAATAAATACGGAAAGGCGCCTGCACAATTGGCAGCAGTACCTGAAGTTCCAACCCGGTGGACATACGAGGCACGTAATTGGTTCCGGCCACAGCTTTCAAATCGCCACCGAACTTTATATTCTGGGTGCCCGTACACGTAAAATTCGTGAATACCGGGCAGCCAAAACTTGTGTTGTTGAGCTGCGCGAGGGAATCCGGGCTGATTTGCAATTGAGAGCTCCGGAGAGCGAAGTTCATGCCAAAGTCCGCGAACGGCACGATATCAACCGGGCCTACAACCTTGATGCGGTATTCAAGGTTACTGGTAAAGCTGGTGTCTCCGCCGGGAAACGTAATGTTGGTTACAGGCACGGGAATCTGGACAAATCCTCTACGCGGGTTCGTGGGATCCACGGGAACCTGGGTGCCGTCAGGATTGGTCAAAACCACATTCTGGACCGTGTTCACAAAAACGTAGGGAGATACGGTGCGAATATCGAATCCCCGCAGGTCGTTATCGCCGCCCAGATAAAAACGCTGATACGGCGGCGCTACTCTGCCTTGCCAGCCAGAGATGAAGCTTCCCTGAAGGTGTATTCCGAGCCGATTCTGCCGGTACAGAGGCTTCCATCGGGTAAACGTCACAATGGGCCGGATGAAGCTTACATTTCCGCCGATTCCCGCAACCTCCGTACTCATGATCAGGCTCTTTCCCCGGGTCGGGCGAACGGGGCTGTCAATTGTGCTGAATCCGTAGCTCGGAGTGATCGAACTGGTGACGATGCCTGTGAGTGAGTTCGGTCCGGAGATGTTGCGGAAATTGACGGTCTGGAAGAATGTCCGGGAAGCGTCGCTGAACACCGAAAGGCTGGAATTATCGAGAGCATAGCTGATGCTGATACGCTTAAAGGAACGCAGCAGATAGCTGGCGGAGGTCGTAAATCCGGTGCTGGACTGGCTGAAGTTCTGCAATTGGTTCAGAACGGA
>DATMMY010000412.1:0-3929 GCA_035569515.1 Candidatus Solibacter sp.
GACGAGAATTGGGAACTCGCTATCCGCTCGCTGGAGAATGCTCTCAAGCGCCGCGACATTCCGTACAAGACCATTCCCGGCGAGGCCGCGTTTTATGGCCCCAAGATTGACGTGAAGCTGGTGGATGCCATCGGCCGGCCCTGGCAGCTCTGTACCGTGCAGTTCGATTTCAACCTGCCGCAACGCTTTGACCTGGAATATGTTGCTGAAGACGGCAGCCGCAAGCAGCCGCTCATGGTGCATCGCGCCCTGTTTGGCTCCATGGAGCGCTTCTTTGGCGTGCTGATCGAGCATTATGCCGGAGCTTTCCCGGTGTGGCTCTCGCCTGTGCAGGTGGCGGTGATTCCCATCAGCGAGAAGCACACCGAGTACGGGCAAAAGGTGACGCAGCAGCTCAAAGACGCGGGCATCCGCGTGGAGCTGGATGCCCGCAATGAAAAAATGAACGCCAAGGTGCGCGAACATACCATGCAAAAAGTGCCATTCCTGCTGGTAGTGGGTGAGAAGGAAGCAGAGGCCGGAACGGTCAATGTCCGTGTACGAGGAAAGCAGCAACCAGAAGGCACTGTGCCTCTCACTCAATTTGTCGATCGAGTGAAAAAACTGATTACCGAAAAAACCGTGCCCCTCGATTAATGACTAACAGAAGATAGACCACAGCAAAATTAATGGATCAGCGCCAATCAGCGAGATCAGCGGCAAATTCTTTTGGCTGATTGCTGAATGCTGAGTGCTAACTAAAGGCTATTAACCAAATGAAATCAAAGTTCCCCGGCTTCTCTCCTGAAGCGCTTACATTCCTGCGCAACCTCCAGCGCAACAACCGTCGCGAGTGGTTCCAGCCCCGGAAGGAACGGTATGAGGAGCTGATCAAGGCTCCCATGCTGGAGCTTGTTGGCTGTTTGAACGATGAGCTTGCGCGCGTTGCTCCCAACTACGTGACTCCGCCCCAGAAGGCGATGTACCGGATCTACCGCGACACGCGTTTTTCCAAGGACAAAACACCGTACAAGACGCATATTTCGGGCATCTTTCCCAGGGTGACCGCTTTGAAGAGGGAAGGCGCGGTGCTTTATTTCCATTTCACGGCCAAAGAGCTGCTGGTTTTTGCCGGCGTATACTCGCCCGAGCGGGACGAATTGATGGCTTATCGCGGGCTGCTACAGGAACGTTATGATGAATTAGAAGGCATCCTGAGCGATAAGACGTTGCGACGGACGGTAGGCGCTCTACAAGGCGATCAGCTCACGCGCATGCCGAAAGGTTATTCAGAAGACCATCCCGCCGAATCCCTGCTGCGCCGAAAACAGTGGTATCTCCAGGCGACTCTCGATGTCCGTTTGGTTACCTCGCCCCGGATACTGCCGGAACTGGTCAAGCACTTTGAAATCATGGCGCCCTTTGTCGAATTCATGAATCAGCCTTTTGCCCGGAAGCAAAAACCCCGAAAGATGCCTTTTTCGGTGTTTTAGGCGTGTCTGGAAGAGTAAGATTTCCCTGCGGCATGCCACGCCAATGCGAAACTGCAGATTGCTGTTTTTCTTTTTCCTTTTGATCTCCACAGCCTGTGAAGCTGCTCCGGAGCAATATCACCTGATTCGGGTTCTGGTGCGAGGCTCCAAGCGGTATGCGCCTGCAGATCTGATTCGGGCTACCGGTCTGGTTGCCGATTCCAGGGTGACCATTGCCGATCTGCAAAATGCGGCCAACCGCATGGTTGGATACGGCGCTTTTTCATTGGTGAAATATCTCTACAAGCCGGCCATCGGCACAGACGGAATCGAGGCTGATTTTGAGGTGAAAGACGAGGAGCAAGTCCTGCCCGCAGTTTTCGATAATTTCCTGTGGTTCAGCCCCGACCAGCTCAAGGCAGCGGTCCATGGCGATGTGCCACTCTTTGACGGCCTGATCCCGACGACGGGATCTCTGCTTTCGAGCGTGGTGAACTCGCTCCAGAAGCTGCTGGCAGCTAAAGGGGTGCCCAGCGAAGTCTCGTATGCGCTCCAGCAGGACATTGGCAAACCGGCGAAGGCTTATCTGTTCCGGGTTGAAAATGCAGGCCTCAAGATCAAGGAGTTTAATTTTTCCGGAGCTAATCAGATGGATGCCAGCCTGTTGAAGCAGGCCGTTGCCCGATTAAAAGCTCGCGACTATTTCTACAGTGATCTGGCAGATTCTTTAAAGAATGCCGTCATTCCAGTCTATCGTCAGCGTGGATTTCTCAGCGCCGAGCTTTCTGAGATCAACCCGCGCCTGGCCGAAGGCGGGGTGGATGTCGATGTGCATGTTAGCGAAGGAAGCCAGTATCGGCTTGGTGGTTTTCAATGGTCGGGAAATACGCTGATCGCTGCCGACGAGCTTTCCAGGCACATCAGCTTGAAGCCCGGCGAGCTGGTGAATGGCCTGAAACTCGATCATGACCTCGGAGCTGTGCAGGAGCTGTTCGGAAGGTTTGGACGTCAGGGCGCGACGGTCACTCCTATACCCACCTATGCTGCTGGCACCGTGAACTACAACTTCCAGGTAAGGGAAGGCGACATCTACCGCATGGGCAAGTTGGAAATCGCGGGCGCCAACCCTCAGCATAAAACAGTGATACTCAGTCTTTGGAAGCTGGCGGAAGGCGAAGCTTATGACAGCACTTACGTATGGCGACACAAGTATCAATGCGGGTCCGCATTCAAAGGACAGATCCTCCGGTGGCAAGTCGAAGAGCAGGCTGATCCTGAAAATAAAGTTGTGAACGTCCGGCTTAACATCCAATTGAGTGACCGAAAGTAAGCAACTGAAAGTTTGCATTGGCCCAGCCGCGCTGTGGCCGATTGCTCATTCTCTAGTGAAAGAACTCTCCCATGGAGTTTGCGGTTGCCGCTGCGTTTGGCATGTTACTGACCTGCAGAGCCTGCAACATGCTTCGCAGCGTGTCTTGATGCTGGTGCATAGTGATGGAACGGAATCCCGGCCGGACGCGCGGGCCTACTACTACGGTGGCAACATGCCCGCCAATGTTTCCCACGTCTGAGAGCGTGGATTCGTCAAAGGTGATGATTAGCAGGCTGTTGCCGAAGGCCGGGCTGGTGATGAGCGGATCAATATTATTTTTCAGCCAGGCATCTGCCGCTGAGAGCAAGTCAGCGTCAGGGCAGGTCAGTGCCCCTCCCGGGCAGCTGTGAGCGTCATTTTCCGCATTGGGCTTGATGTAAACGAAATTGGGTAGCTTGTTGGCAGCAAGGTCAGCCGAAAACTGCGAAAGCGGCACCAGATTGGCAGCCTGTGCGCTCGAACTCACCACGTCGCTCAGATAGGCGAAAGGATTGTGGTGTTTGAGGTATAGACCCACATCCCCGCCCAGATATCCCTGAGAAGGCACGCTCTCCAGATACGCTTTCCATGTCTTGCCGGAGGCAGTCAAGGCCCGAACAATGTTGTTGTCGGTGATTGTTCCGGAAAAATTATCGTCAACGGTTTCAACCGCACCCACCGTGAGCATGAAGTAATTTCCGATTGAGGGGTGCGCATTGGCAAAATAGTTTGTCGCCAGCCCATGTTGTACAGCCAGCGAGTTCAGATATGGCATGGATGGGCTCCCAATTACCTGGGAAAAACTATGGTTCTCCAGCACCACCAGGAACACATGGTCCTGGGGAGGAACCACTAACCCCCCTCCCATACTCGGAGGGCCCATGCTTGGGCCCGATCCGCCACAGGCAGCCACAGTCAGGAAGGCCCAAAGGAGCGCCAGAACAACGAACGGCCGCACCGGCGGCGGGCCCACATAGGATGAACTAAGCATTTGAGAATAGATGCACCCCAATGCCGCTGTGCGGTCTTTCTGGGCGACAAGAATGATTTACTGTTTAGTAAACCCGCCATCCAGAGTACCCATCCAACGCAAGTACCTGGTTTTGCGCCGCTTTGTCGCGAATTCT